>JAHZNX010000317.1 GCA_020028375.1 Betaproteobacteria bacterium
TCATGCGGCTGGTGATCATCTCGATGCCGTTCTGGGCGTTCACCACGATGGCGGCGGTCTCCACCGCGGGCAGCGCCCCGATCGCGCGGCCGATGAAGTCGGGCAGACCCGGGGTGTCGATGAGATGTATCCGCGTGTCCCTGTGCTGCAAGTGCACGACCGAGGCGTTGAGCGAGTGCTGGAACTGCTTGGCGAGGGGGTCGAAGTCGCAGACGGTGGTGCCCTTTTCAACCGTTCCGATGCTGGTAATCGCCCCCGCCTTGGCAAGCAGCACCTCGGCCAGCGTGGTCTTGCCCGAGCCACCGTGACCGGCCAGGGCGATGGTGCGGATCGCTTCAGGGGAAAACTTGGGCATGGCGGAATCCTCCGACCCTCTTCTCGCGGGAATGACTGGGGGGTTAGCCGAGTATAAACGGGGGCGAGCGGCGGGTTCAAGCTAACCCCGATCGGGCCGCCCCCGCGTTTAACCGAATGGTATCGCGACCCCAAGGAGGTGTCATGAAACGCGAACTGATAGCAGCGGGGCTGTTGTTGTGGGCGGCGGCCGGACCGGCAGGCGCGGTCGGCAGCCTCGTGGATGTGACGGTTTACGACCAGACGGAGCGGCGTACCCTTCCCGTGCATCGCCATGAGGGCCGGCACTACGTCGTCGGGAAGCCCGGCAACGAATACCAGATCCGCGTGCGGAACCGCACCGGAGGCGACATCCTGTCGGTGGTGTCGGTGGATGGCGTCAACGCGGTGAGCGGCGAAACCGCCGCCTGGAACCAGACCGGCTACGTCCTCGGCTCGCACCAGGGCTTTGCCGTCATGGGCTGGCGCAAGAGCCTGGAGCGGGTCGCCGCGTTCTTTTTTACCGAGCATCAGAACTCGTACGCGACGCGCACCGGACGCCCGGACAACGTCGGCGTGATCGGTGTTGCGGTCTTCCGCAAGAAGCCTGATCCCGAGGCGCGCATCGATCAATCGCCGCCTCGGGCGGAGCCGCCGGCCCCGGGCGCTCGCGAGGACAGTCCCTATCCCGAGCCCGCGGGTAGTGGGTTGGCCGAAGGAAACGCCTCGCGCGCGGGGGACAGCGCATCCGATCGCCTCCATGCGCCCTCTCCGCAGACGGCAAAGAAGTCTTCATCGCTCGGGACCGGGCACGGCCGCAGCCAGGCTTCACGCGTCACCTATGCAAGCTTCGAGCGGGCAACTCCCGGACCCGAGGAGGTGGTCGCAATTCACTACGACACTTACAGCAACCTGGTTGCGATGGGAGTCATCCGCGGGCCGCGCATCGCGAGCCCGTTTCCGGGCCAGTTCGTCCCCGATCCCAGGTGATGGGTGCTGAGCGAGGGGTGATGAGTGAAAGGGGGCACCGCTGGAATTTCGACCCGTGTTTCCCATTTACCGGCGGAGTGGCAGGAGGCATACTGCCAACCCGCTATGGCTTGGAATGCGGAGAGCAGCGATGAAGAGCTCATGCTGCATTATCGCGACGGCGACGCAGGCGCGTTCGAGGCGCTCTACGCGCGCCACAAAGGCGGGTTGTACCGCTACCTGCTGCGGCAGTGCCGCAACGCGGCGGCGGCGGAGGAGCTGTTCCAGGACGTGTGGATGAATCTCATACGCGCGCGGGCAGGCTATACGGTCCAGGCCAGGTTCACGACCTTCCTCTACCGCGTCGCTCACAACCGGTTGGTCGATCATTACCGCAAGAGCAAACAGGCCACCGTGGTGTCCCTCGAGGACGAGGACGGCGAGGCGATTGCGGACCCACCCGATGAGCGCGAGCGGCCGCAGGACGAAACGCTCGACGCAAAGCGGCAGGCCGGGCGGTTGATGGAGCTGATCTCCGAGCTGCCCGAGACACAGCGCGAGGCATTCCTGTTGCAGCAGGAGGGCGGGATGAGCGTGGAGGAGATCGCGCAGGCGACCGGTGTCAGCCGCGAGACGGCGAAAAGCCGGCTGCGCTACGCGATGTCCAAGTTGAGACGAGGCATGCTGGAATGGCGTTGAACGAACACGGCACAGGCGGTGCGAACGGGGGCGCGGAACGCGATCCCCGGCTCGAGCGCGTCTATCGCGAAGCCGCGCACGAAACGCCGCCGGCGCACCTCGATGCGGCTATCCTCGCCGCGGCGCGCCGGGAGGTGGGGGCGCGCCCGCGCTCCATCACATCGGCGCTGCGCCGCTGGCACGTTCCCGTCTCGGTTGCCGCGGTCGTCGTAGTGAGCGCGACCCTGGTCATCCTGGTGCGCGAACAGGACATGGCCGAGCGACCGATGCAGGCCCCGGTCCCGGCAGCCGCAACACGTGCTGACCAGGAAGCCGCGCCGCGGACACCGCCGAAGCCAGACGAAGCCGCGAGGGAGACGGCGCAAACGCGGCGTGCAGCCCAGGCACCGCAGCGTCAGGAATTGCGCGACGATGAGAAGTACTCTGCCGCCTCGGGCAAGCGGGAAGACAGTTTCCCGGCGGAATCCGGACCTCCCCCGTCATCGGGTGTGGCAGCCGTGGCGACGCCGGAGCCTGCCGCCAAGCCGCTGCCGCACCCCTTCCGGGCAGAATCACCGCGCCTGGCGGAGGAGCGCGCAGCGCCCACATCAGCGGATACGGTCGTGGCAGGCCGGCTGGAGAGCGCGCCAGCCGCGCCCAACGAGCTGCGTTCTGCGCGTCCCGCTGCCGACGCCGCACCTGCTAGGCGAATGGCGCAATCCATGGCGGCGAAGGGCGCCGAGCAGGATCGGCCGCCGGTATGGAAAGGCTTCGAGAAGGAGCTGCCCGAGAAGTGGCTCGCGCGCATCGAGGAGCTGAGGAGGCAGGGACGGTCGGCAGAGGCGGATGAAATGCTGTCCGAGTTCAAGCGCCGCTTTCCCGAACATCCCCGGGCGGCCGGGCCGAGATAGGCGCCGGGTCGGCGAGCAATGATTGGGCGCAGGGCCGGCCCCCGTCCGCAACCCCCTCTTCCCAGCCCGCCGGGAGGGGAAATGGCGGCGGGTAGGGCAGGGTGGCGGCCCACAAAAGTGATTGCGCCAAGGTAGCTCAACCACTAGAATTGGGCACATTCCTAACTTAGCCCACAACCTATTGTGGCCATGACCCGGCCTGCTCAGCGTCGAAGGGTCGCGTTATCGC
>JAHZNX010000079.1 GCA_020028375.1 Betaproteobacteria bacterium
CTCACCCGCCTGCTGGCCGCGCTGGCCTATGAGCGGGGCGAGTTCCGGCGCGCGGAAATCGCCGCCTTCGACTCGGAAACGCTCGCCGTGGCCCTCGCCTTGATGGACGCGCATGCCGCCGGGACATCGACGCGCGAGGAGTGGAAATCCGCCGTCGACCGGGCCAATGCCGCCCAGGACGGCGTTGGCGGCTAGATTGCCTTGCCGGCCGGTCGCGGCACGCGCGACATCCGGGAAACGGCTGCAGGAATATGCGACAGGGGAGCGTCACTTTCGTCGGGAAGTCGGGCGAGCGCTACCACTTCCAGGCGTGGTCCCTGGAGGCGCGGTTCAAGCCGATCGCCGCGGTGTACTTCGTGACGAAGCGCGCCTACGACAACGGCACCTATCACCGGGCGTGCCATGACGGGATCTATATCGGCCAGACGGAAGACCTGTCCGGCGCGCTCGCGGCTGAGGAGCAACTCGAGCGCTTCAGGAAATACGGCGCGAACTGCGTTTGTGTTCACGTCCTTGCCGATGAAGCGCGGCGTATCGCCGTCGAGCGCGACCTGCTCGATGCGCACCACACGCACTGCAACCAGCAGGCCCGGGCCGCGCGCCTGTTCGGCGCGACCGGCAACCCGGATTGACGGAAAAGGCAACCGGAGACTCCATTGACCACCGCCCAGATGCTGAGAAACAGGCACCGGAGGCAGAAGGCCAGCAACCGCTTCGCCACGGCAACCAAGCAGGCGAAGAAACTGAGGAAGCAGATCGCGAAGGCGGCCGGCGAAGCCGCCCCGAAACAAACCGGGCCGGTGTAAGTTCGCCGCGGCGCGTCGAGTGCTAGATCGGGATCAAGTTTCGTTCTGGTAAGCTTTCCCGGCTTGAGTGAACGCACGCGCGAGCCCGCCGCCGCCGCCGACGAGGAGTCGCGGCGGTATCCGCATTGGCGGCGCAACCTGCTCGTGCTGCCGCCGGCGAACCTGCTGTGCGGGCTCGGCTTCAGCCTCTCGTGGCCGTTCGTGCCCCTGATGGTGCGCGGGCTCGGGGTGCGCGAGAACCTGGAGACCTGGGTCGGCTACCTGCTGCTCGTGTTCTACCTCGTGAGCTTCGCCGTCAACCCCCTGTGGGGCGGCATCGCCGATCACTACGGGCGCAAGCCCATGGTGCTGCGGGCGATGCTGGGCATGGGCTTCGCGATGCTGCTGGTGCCGTTCGCGCCGACGCTGGCGTGGTTCGCCGCGTTCTTCATGCTGATCGCCGTGTTCAACGGCTTCACGCCCGCGGGCGTGGCGCTGCTCGTCGCCAATACGCCGCCCGCGCGCATCGGCCGGGCAGTGTCGCTCGCGCAGACCGGCGGCCTGGTGGGGCAGGCACTGGGGCCCGCCGTGGGCGCGGTGCTCGCCGCGCTCATAGACCGGCAGCACTGGCTGTTCTGGATCAGCGGCGGGTTGATGCTGAGCGGCGGCATCCTCGTCGCGCTCTTCGTGCGCGAGGTCAAGCAGCTCGCGCCCGGCCCCTGGCGCCCGCGCTGGTTCGCCAGCCTGCGCGAGCTGCTGTCGGTGCCGCGCATCGGCGTGCTGATCCTGCTCTCCTTCCTGTTCGCGGTCATGTGGCACGGCAGCGTGACCAACATCAGCGTCTTCGTGCTGCAACTGGTTGAGACCCAGGGTGCGGAGGAGGGCGCGGAGGCGTATTGGATCGGGGCAGCGGCGGTGGCGGGCGCCGTCTCGATGCTCGTCGCAACGCCGGTGTGGGGGCGGATCACCGACCGCATCGGGCCCGCGCGCGTACTGGCGTTCTGCGCCGCCGCGAGCGCAGTTGCCCACCTGCCGCTGCTGGTACTGGAAACGCCGCTGCAGCTGGTCCTCGCGCGCATCGCCTTCGGACTGACCGCGGCCGGCATGCCGACGGCCTCCTACCATTTGCTCAGGATCCACGCGCCGCCCGGCATGGATTCGCGCGCCATCTCCTACGCGACGGCATTCCATTTCTTCGCGATGGGCCTCGCCCCCTTCGCGGCCGGGCTGATCGGGCCTGTCTTCGGGATGCGCGCCTACTTCGCGCTCACCATCGTGCTCATGGCCGGCGGGCTGGCGCTGTGGCTGCGGAAATAGGACATCAGGCGGGAACGGGTTCCCCGCGCTCGACGGGCAGCCCGGCCTCCTGCCAGTCCTGCTTGCCGCCGGCGTAGACGGCGACGTTGCCGTAGCCCAGCTGCTCGAGCACGCGCGCGGCGATGTGCGAGTTCTGGCAAGTCGCGCTCGCGCAATAGACGACAATCTCGGCGCCGCGGTCGGGGAGGACGGCGGGCGCGAGCTGCTTCACCTGGTCATGCGGCAGGTGTTTCGCGCCCGGCAGGCGCCAGTCGCGCCAATACTTCTCGGGCAGGGCCTCGACGAGCGTCGGAGCGGCGGGGGACTGCAGCTTCTGCTTCAGGGTATTGCGGTCGATCAGTTTCATGGCATCTCCTTTAGGTTAAATAGTTGCAACTGCAACTACATGCTACCAGCAATTGATTGCATTTGCAACTATCAAGGCGTATGCTCCCGGATTCATGGCATCCGACCTCAAAGGCCACGCCTGGGCGGTGCTGTTGACGGCCCACGCCACGCTGATCGCCCGGATCGAGGCCGCGCTCGCCGCCGCCGGGCTGCCGGCGCTCGACTGGTACGACGTGCTGTGGGAGCTGGAGAAGGCCGAAGGCCGGCTGCGCATGCACGATCTCGCGCGCCGCGTGGTGCTCTCGCGCAGCAACCTGTCGCGGCTCGCCGACCGCCTGGAGGACGCGGGGCTCGTCACGCGCGAGGACAGTGCCGAGGACGGTCGCGGCTACGACCTGGTCCTGACGCGCGCGGGCCGCGCCATGCGCAGGAAGATGTGGCCGGTATACGAAGCCGGGATCGAGCGGGTGTTCTCACGCCACCTCACGCAGGACGAAGCCCGCGCGATCGGAGAGGCGCTCGGGCGGGCGGTCAAGGCGGCGCGGGCGAAGGACCCGCCCGGATGAACCTGCGAATGAGGCGAATAACGGGGGGTGTGAGGTAGTCCCTTCCATTTGTCATACCTCATCACTCATCCTTGCCCCTGGTTGCCGTATTGCAGGTGGCGGGTGAGAGGAGTACCTTTTCACGGCAGCCGGAGCGGGTTTCGCGGCTGCAGCGCCGCGAGTCCCGCCCGGTCATCGTCGCACCGGGAAGGAGGCAGTCATGGCAATTCCGACCGTCAGGACTTTCACCATCGCGACCGTATTGCTGTTGTGCGGTTGCGTGACTCAACACCCCCAGAACGCCGAGGAGGTCCGAAAAATGACTCCCGGCGCCTTCCTGTCCAAGGTGGAGACGCACGAGATAAACCGTTCCATGCAGGAGATCGGCGCGACGTTCCGCAAGCGTGCTCCGGAATGCCTGAACGTGCGGGTGAGGACGACCTCGCAGACCCCCGGGAGCTACCAGGTCATCGTCTCGGTCTATAAGCCGACGGTCGTGGTGACGGCCGAGCGGGCGGAGCTGCACCTGCAACGGCACCACGAGCGGGGCGTGCTCGCCGTCACCAAGGAACCGGAGGGCGGCTATTACCTGATGGTGGCGGACGCCTATCCCGTGGATGCGAAGCGGAGCCGCCTCCAGTTTTTCGGTCCGTCTATGGGATTTGACGTCATCTACCGCGCGATCATAGGCTGGGCGACGGGCAAGGATCTCGGCTGCCCGGACCTCACCAAGACCGGATGATCCGCCTGCCGCGCGCCGCCGTCTGGCTGCTCGGCGCCGGATTCCTCGCCGGTTGTTCCGGCATCAAGACCTATCCCGACACTTCCCCCAGGAATCTCTTCGTCAAGACCGAGGCCCGCTCGGGCTCCGCGTTCGGGAGCGTGCGGGTTTCGGTGCACATCCACCAGGTTGACGCGAGCTGCCGCACCGAGTACCTGGGCACCGTCCAGTTGAACGAGCCCGCGGTCGCGATCGGCATCCCGCCGGACCGCCCGAGCTACCTGGTATTCAACTTCTACAGCTCGTCCTTCCTCGGCGCATCCACCGGCAGCATCAATTATGAAACGCTGCTGCGGCCGCGCGCGGGCTACACCTACGACGCTACCGCCCGCTACGCAGACGGCATCTACTTCGTGGTCATTCGCGAATCCGGTGCGCGCGGGTCAACCGGCCGCGAGGTCTCGCAGCGGGCACTTAGTGCGTGCGATCGGCGCTAGCGATTCCGGCAAGGCTTCACCGCCCAAAAATGCCAGGCTCGAATTTCGCGCGACCTACGACCCACGAAAAAGGGCGCCGCGAGGCGCCCTTGGTTTCCGGCCCGCAACCAGCGCGGGCTCATCGTCCCCGATCGCTGCTTACTTGGCACCCGATGTGACGGGGTGGCCCGCCGCCTTCCAGCCCGAATATCCGGCCGCGAGGTTCTTCGCGGAGGAGTGCCCGGCTTCGATCAGCGCCCGCGTCCCCTCGGGCCCGAGCCTGCTGCCTTCGCCGCAGTAAATGACGAGCTCCTGCTCATCCAGCGCGGCGTAATCTCCCGCCTGGCGCTTCAGTTCCTCGAGCGGCACCGAAACCGCCCCCTCGATATGGCCCTTCTCGTACACGTCGCGATCGCGAACGTCGATGACCACCGCACCCCGGGCGATTGCCGCAAGCGCATCGATGATCGAGATCTCGGGCACTGCGAACACCTTCACCTTTGTCTCGGGCACCATAAACGGCGTCACCGGTGCACTCGTCGGTGTCGTCTGTGTCATTTGTGTGCCGGACATCCAGACGAGCAGGCCGACGATCAGCAACCCGAGGATGAGTTTCGGTTGTCTTTGTAGATAGGCGACTACCATGGTTCCCTCCCGCAAACTGTCGGACAGCGAGTGCCCCAGTATAGAAGCGTGCGGCGCGAAGTCCGATGAACTCCATCACGTCCCCCCGCGCGCGCGCCGCGCCAGCACGGGCGCGATTGCGGAATCGGTCACGAGGGGGTGGAGCAAATAGTGGTGCCCTGGCCCCGATTGAGCCACCTGACAGGCTCAATGACGTTGTCCTGGCAATGCTCGACTTGCCATTTCCCGGTCACGGCCGGCCCAGTGTGGCCTGATGCGCAAGCTCGTATGGAAAACAGCGTTTATTGAAGGCGTTGCGTTAATTCAGCACAGCACCGCCGGCCAATCTCGGGCACCATTCAGATCGCGCGAATCGTACGGGTTTGCGAGCGCGTGAGCGGTTCTCACGGGAGCTTGGCGATGAACATGTTGCGCCAGTATGTCGAGACGCTGGGCTGCGGCCTGCGGCTCGCGTTTTTCCTTGCCATTCGTCCCGAGCGCATCCACGCGTCCGGGTTCATGCTCGTGCTGCTGTTCGCGACCGCAGTTCTGTTCCACTTCGTGCGGGATTTCGCCGTCGTCGGGACCGAGGGCACGCTCATGCTCTTCGGACTGCCCGGCATTCTGTTCTACGTTCCGATCCTGCTTGCGGCAGCGGTCGCGATTGCCTGGATCGCAGGGCGTCCGGCGCACGCGCTGCCGGTGGCCACGGCATTCGCGGCTTTGAGCCTTCCCATCCTCGCGCTTGAGCTGTCCGCGTTGTCGTACGCCGTCCAATCGGCCGGGAAGCTCGCCCCATCGAGCCGGCTTGCGTGGGTCATCTGGCAATGGGCCGTCCCGGCGTGGCTCGCTCTTGCCTCCGCCGTCGCCGCGTTCAAGCTGCTGCGCCCGCTAAGATGGCTCCCGGGCACAGCGACGGTCTTCGTGGTCCTTGCCGTCGCCCTGGCGCTGGGCCTGGTCTTTCGCGATCGCACGCTGTGGAACAAACCCTACGACGAGAACGCCCGGCAGGCGCAGAAGCAGTACATGGTGGCCGCCACCGAGGACGCGATCTACCAGCAGCCCAGGCTGCTGACACAGACGCTGGAGCGCATCGAGCCGGGACGCAGCGGGCAGATCGACCTCTACTACGTCGGCATGGGCGGTTACGCAAGACAGGACGTGTTCCTGCGCGAGATCAAGGCGGTGGAGAAGATGATGCAGGAGCAGTTCGGCGCCCGGGGCCGCACCGCGAGCCTGCTGAACAATCCGAACACCGTCATGGAGATGCCGATCGCCAGCGCGACGTCGCTCAAGGCCGTGCTCAAGCGCATGGGGGAAGTCATGAACCGCGAGGAGGACATCCTGTTTCTCTTCATGACATCGCACGGCGGCAAGGACCACAAGTTCACGCTCGAGTTCTGGCCGTTGACGTTCAACGACCTGACGCCCGAAGTGGTGCGGTCGGCGCTCGACGACGCCGGGATCCAGTGGCGCGTCATCGTCGTCTCGGCGTGCTATGCCGGCGGCTTCATCGACGCGCTCAAGGACGAGCGCGCGATCGTCGTCGCCGCTGCCGGCCCCGACAGGAAGTCGTTCGGCTGCAGTCACGAGGCGGAATGGACCTACTTCGGCAAGGCATTTTTCGACGAGGCATTGCGCGCCCAGCCCCGCGTGACCGCTGCCTTTGAGTCGGCGCGCGAAGCGGTAGCGGTGCGGGAAAAAACGGAAAAGATCGACGAGCATTCCGACCCGCAGATGGCGGCGGGACGGAGCATGGAGCGGCAATGGGACGCGTTCCTTGCCCAGCACATTCGCTCGAGCGCGACCGCGTCGCTGGGAGACGCATCACCTGGCGTCCGGTAGTCCGCCCACGCTCGGGCAGCAGATCATCGTAGACAACCGCGGCAGCGGCAACATGCCGGCGGAGATCGTCGCGAAAGAGACCGCGGACGGCGGAGCAGGTTCCGCGCGCCTTGGCGCGTGGATGCGACCCGGGAGCGGGCTGTAGCGTGTCGGTTATAACCGCGGTCTCTACACGTGCCTTCACGGTCGCATCCCCTAAGAAGGGGCCCCTGCTCCACGTTCCGGCACGCCGCCCGACGGCTACACTCTGTGCCTGTCCGCAGCTCCGCTCTGGATGACGCCGTTCCTGCGCAGGACGCCCTACGACCCGGAGAAGGATTTCGCCCCGGTCACGCTGGTGGTGACTTCGCCCAACATCCTCGTGGTGCACCCCTCGCTACCGGGGACTGTGATGGGCATGGGCTGTACTCCTGGTCAGGTTTACGAAGACAACGACCTGACATAGAGTAGGCAATAACTAACAGCTCATCCACCGGAGGCGCCATTGAGTCACTCCCAGATGCTGAAGAGCAGGCGAACGAAGCAAAGACACAGGAAGCAGCTCGCGCGGCTGGCAAAGCGGGCGAAGAAGCTGCGGAGGCAGCAATCGAATACGGCCGGCGCGGCAGCTCCTAAGACAGGGTGAATCCGGGACAGACCGGCTTGGACTGATGTTCAGCTCGCGGCGAGGGGCTTCAGCCGCTTGCGCAGCTCCCGGTAGCGCTCGCCGACATCGTCGCCGAACAGGGGATCGGGAGCCGCCGGAACCGCCCCCGCGACCGCAGCCCAGTCATCCGGCTTGAGGAGCCGGGCGGCGCGCGGGAGGATCTCGCCTTCCTCCGCGGCGAGGTGGTGGCGGTAGTACAGCAGGTAGGTCGCTGCGGCGGCTTCGACGGTCTCGCGCGGGATCACCACGTCTTCCAGGATGTCGTCGAGGTGCTTGAGGAGGGCCGCTCCGGCGTGCTCCAGCACGCGATGCTCCTGGAGGATCCTGCCGATCACGAGGCCGATCCAGGGATCGCGGCTGACCAGCCGCGCAAACGCCACGTTCTCCCGCGGATGGTGGTAGCGGTCGGCGTAATGGTGCAGGTAGTAGACGACGTCGCGCAGCAGCTCGTAGTCGGGATCCTGACCCGAGTGGAACGCGGTCATCTGCGTCTCGATGAAGTCAAGCAGGCTCGCGAAGCGCATGTGCTCCGCGTGCCACACGGCGACCGGATCGGCCATGACTATTCCCCCTCATGCGAGCGCGGGCGGGCGCCCGCCTCGCCTGCCGATTATCGGCTCGCGGCGTTCCGTGTTCTTGATCAGGATCAAGCATCGCGCGGAAGGGTGCCGGGCGCCTGCAGGAATCCCCGGGTGGAGCCCGCCCATTGCCCGGCCGCATGATGCGGGACTAGGATGTGTGCATTCATGTCTGAACCCTCCCGCACCGCCGCGCAGGAACGCGCCGACGAGATCCGCGTGTTCGGGGACGAGCTCGCGCGCCTGGAGCGGGAGGGGGTGGTCGCGCTGACGGCGGCGCAGCGCGAGGCGATCGGCGCGCACCACCGCGGGCTCCTCGCGCGGTTCGCGCAGGATTTCGACATCGACCGCGACGCGCGCGCGAAGCAGCTCTCGCTCGGCATGCGCATTGCCTCTTTCCTCGGGGCGCTCGCGCTCGCGGCGAGCGTGTTCTTCCTGTTCCGCCAGTTCTGGGACCGCTTCTCCACGACCGCGCAGGTCGTGATCCTCATCGGCGCGGCGCTCGGCACCTTCGGGGCGACGCTGTGGATCCAGGCCCGCGAATCCTCCGGCTATTTCACCAAGCTCGCGGCGATGGTCGCCTTCGCCTGCTTCGTCATCAACATCGCGCTGCTCGGGCAGATCTTCAACATCACGCCCTCGGACAAGGCACTTCTCCCGTGGGCCGCGTTCGCGCTGCTCCTCGCCTACACCTGCGACCTGCGGCTGCTGCTCGCGGCCGGCATCCTCTGCATCATTTCGTGGATCTCCGCGCGCACCGGGACCTGGAGCGGCATGTACTGGCTCCACTTTGGCGAGCGCCCCGAGAACTTCTTCCCCGCAGCGGTCATCATGTTCCTGGTCC
>JAHZNX010000080.1 GCA_020028375.1 Betaproteobacteria bacterium
TCGAGGTATTCAAGCGCAAAAAGGTGCCGATCTCCGTCGAGGAGGCGCGGGCGCCGATGGGGGCCCACAAGCGCGTGCACATCCAGCGCATCACCGAGCTCGAATCGGTGCGCCGGCGCTGGCAGGAAACCCACGGACGGCTGCCGAACGAGGGCGACGTGAACGCCATGTTCTCCGAATTCGTGCCGCTGCAGCTCGAGTGCCTGTCCACCTACTCGGCCCTCATTCCGGGCACGCTGGAGGCGGTCGCGGCGCTGCGCGCGCGCGGCATCAAGATCGGTTCGACCACCGGCTACCTCACCGAAATGATGAAGATCAACCTCCAGGACGCGAAGCGCCAGGGCTACGAGCCGGACTCCACGGTTTGCGCGGCCGATGTGCCGGCCGGCCGGCCGTATCCTTACATGTGCCTGCAGAACGTGATCAAGCTCGGCGTGAGCGCGGTGCAGGCCTGCGTGAAGATCGACGACACCATCCCGGGCGTCGAGGAGGGCCTGAACGCCGGCATGTGGACCGTAGGGCTCGCCGTCAGCGGCAACGAGGTGGGAATGATGCTCGACCAGTGGCGGGCGCTCGCGGCGGCGGAGCAGCAAACCAGGCGCGAGCGCGCCTATACGCGCATGGCGCAATGCGGCGCACACTACGTGGTCGATACCATCGCCGACGTCATGCCCTGCATCGAGGATATCCAGGAGCGCATCCGGCGCGGGGAAGCGCCCTGAACCGGGCGCTCTCGAGCTTGAATCATGTCATAGGAGAGGCGGCGGCATGTTGATCGGGGTGCCGCGCGAGGTCAAGGTCCAGGAATACCGCGTCGGCATGACGCCCTCGTCGGTGCGCGAGGCGGTCGCGCACGGCCATCGCGTGCTCGTCGAGCGCGGCGCCGGGGCCGGCATCGGCGGCGCGGACGCGGCCTATGAAAATGCGGGCGCGACGATTGCGGCAAGCGCCGCCGAGGTGTACGCACGCGCCGAAATGATCGTCAAGGTGAAGGAGCCGCAGGCGGGCGAGAGGAAGCTCCTGCGCGAAGGGCAGGTCCTGTTCACCTACCTGCACCTGGCACCCGATCCCGAGCAGGCAAAGGATCTCCTTGCCTCGGGCGCGGTGTGCATCGCCTACGAGACGGTGACGCAGCGGGGCGGCGGACTGCCGCTGCTTGCGCCGATGTCGGAGGTCGCGGGACGCATGGCGGTGCAGGCGGGCGCCAAGTGCCTGGAGAAGGAAGCCGGCGGGATGGGCATCCTGCTGGGCGGCGTCGCCGGCGTGCCGTCGGCCAAGATCGTGATCCTCGGCGCCGGCGTGGTCGGCTCGAACGCGGCGCAGATCGCGGTGGGCTCGGGCGCGCGCATCGTGGTGATCGACAGCTCGATCGACGCCCTGCGGCGCATGGACCGGCTGCTGGGCGCGCGCGTGGTGACCGTGTATTCCAACCGCGACAACGTGGAGTCCAACGTCCTCAGCGCGGATCTCGTGATCGGGGGGGTGCTGATTCCGGGAGCGGCGGCGCCCAGGCTCATTACACGCGCGCACGTCTCGGCCATGAAGCAAGGCGCAGTGATCGTCGATGTGGCGATCGACCAGGGCGGCTGCTGCGAGACCTCGCGTCCGACCACGCATGCCGACCCGACCTACATCGTGGACAACGTGGTGCACTACTGCGTCGCCAACATGCCCGGGGCGGTACCGCGCACCTCGACCTACGCGCTCAACAACGCGACGCTGCCTTTCGTCCTTGCGCTCGCCGGCAAGGGCTGGCGCGAAGCGCTCGGGGCCGATCCGCACCTGAAGAACGGGCTGAATGTCTGCCGCGGCAAGGTGACGCAGCGCGAGGTGGCGGAAGCGCTCGGCTACCCCTTCGTCGAACCGGACAAATGCCTGAGCTGAGCCTGGGCGTGACGCTCGCGGTGCTCGGCGCGGCGCTTTTGCACGCGACCTGGAACGCCATGATCAAGTCGAGCAACGACGTGCTGCTCGATACCACGATCTTCATTGTAGGTGCCGGGGTCGCCGCGGCGCCATTCCTTTTCCTCGCCGCGCCTCCAGCCCCCGCCGCGTGGCCCTATCTCGCCGCATCGATCGCGATTCACGTCGCCTACTACGTCGCGCTGGTGGGCGCGTACCGGGCGGGTGACCTCTCGCACGGCTACCCGATCATGCGCGGCGTCGCGCCGCTCATCGTCGCGGTCTGCGCGCTGGCGTGGCTCGGCGAAGCGCCGAAGCCGGCGACCTGGGCGGGCGTGCTGCTCATCGGGGGCGGCGTGCTCTCTCTCGGGCTCGCAGGGTTTCACTGGCGGACCTCGCGCGTCTCGACCGGCTGGGCGCTTGCCAACGCTGTGATCATCGCCGCCTACACTCTCGTGGACGCGGCGGGCGTGCGGCTCTCGGGCAGCCCCGAGGGGTACGTGCTGTGGATGTTCGTTCTCGACTGCCTTCCGTTTCCCCTGTTCGTGCTCGCGCTCCGCGGCAGGCAGTTCGTCGAATACGGACGTCGCTACTGGGCGCGCGGCTTGACCGGCGGCGTGCTTTCCGCAGTGGCTTACGGCATCGCGCTCTGGGCGATGACGCGCGCTCCGGTCGCGGCGGTTGCCGCTTTGCGCGAAACTTCGGTCATCTTCGCGGCGCTGATCGGCGCCTACATCCTGAAGGAAGGCCACGCGCGAGTCCGGCTGGGCGGCGCGGTCACCGTGCTCGCCGGCGTGATCGCGCTCAAGCTATGAGCGTTATTTCACCGCACGCGGAGATCGTCGTCGTCGGCGGCGGCATCGCCGGGACGAGCGTCGCCTATCATCTCGCAAAGCTGGGCAAGCGCGACGTGCTGCTGCTCGAGCAGGGGAGCCTTACCTGCGGCACCACCTGGCACGCGGCGGGGCTCGTTGGCCAGATGCGCCCCAACCGCTCGATGACCCGAATGAGCCAGTACGGCATCGGGCTATACGCATCCCTCGAGGCCGAAACCGGGCTCGCCACCGGATGGCTGCAGTGCGGCAGCGTGAACGTGGCGAAGACTCCCGAGCGCTGGATCGTCTTCCAGCGCCAGGCCGCCATGGCGCGCAGCTTCGGCATCGAGGTGCATCTGATCACGCCGCACGAGGCGGCGGACAAATGGCCGCTGTTGCGCGTGGACGACCTGCAAGGCGCGCTCTGGTTTCCGCAGGACGGCAAGGCGAACCCTGCCGATCTCACCCAGTCGCTTGGCAAGGGCGCGCGCAACCTTGGCGTGAAGATCGTGCAGGGCGTGAAGGCGACCGGCGTGAAGCTCGCCAACGGCGCCGTGACGGGCGTCACTACCTCGGCGGGGGAAGTGGCCTGCGAAGTGCTGGTGAACTGCACCGGCCAGTGGGCACGCGCTTTCGGCGCGCTCGCCGGCGTGAACGTGCCGCTGCATTCGGCCGAGCACTTCTATATCGTCACCGATCGCATCGCGGGCGTGCACCCGATGCTGCCCGTGATGCGCGACCCCGACGGCACCATCTACTTCAAGGAGGAGGTCGGCGGCCTCCTCATGGGCGGCTTCGAGTTGCAGGCGAAGCCGTGGGGCATGGACGGCATCCCGGAGAAGTTCGAGTTCCAGCGCCTGCCCGAGGACTGGGATCAGTTCCAGCCGCTGATGGACGCGGCCATCCACCGCGTACCCGCGCTCGAGGCGGCGGGAGTCAAGATGCTGCTCAACGGCCCCGAGAGCTTCACGCCGGACGGCAACTTCATCCTCGGCGAGGCGCCCGAGGCGCGGAACTATTTCGTCGCTGCAGGCTTCAACTCCGCCGGCATCGCCAACGGCGGCGGCGCGGGCAAGCTCCTCGCCGAATGGATCGTCGGGGGCGAGGCGCCGATGGATCTGTTCGAGGTGGACATCCGGCGCTTCGGCGCCTACGCCGCCGACACGGACTGGCTCAGGGCGCGCACGGTCGAGACGCTCGGGCTTCATTACGCAATGCGCTGGCCGCGGCACGAGCTGGAATCGGGGCGCCCCTTGCGAACCTCCCCCCTCTACGAGCGCCTGAAATCGAAGCGGGCGTGCTTTGGCTCCAAGATGGGCTGGGAGCGCGCCAACTGGTTCGCGCGGGCTGGCGAAAAACCCGAAATGCAGTACACGCT
Organism: Betaproteobacteria bacterium; assembly: GCA_020028375.1. GTDB lineage: Bacteria > Pseudomonadota > Gammaproteobacteria > Burkholderiales > SG8-41 > SG8-41. The sequence goes on from JAHZNX010000080.1 coordinate 4,096, forward strand.
CGGCAGGCCCGGCTGGCTCGATGCGGTGATCGAGGAGCAGCGAGCCGTGCGCAATGCCGTGGGCGTTTTCGACCAGACGTCCTTCGGCAAGCTCCTCGTGTGCGGGCGCGACGCGCGCGGCGTGCTGGAGCGCGTTTGCGCGAACCGCATCGACGTGCCCGTGGGCCGCGTTGTCTATACCGCGATGCTCAATGCGAAGGGCGGCTTCGAGTCCGACTTCACCGTGCACCGGCTCGGGGCGGAGGATTTCTTCATCGTCACCGGCACGGCGCAGCCGGTGCGCGACGCGGCCTGGATCAGGCGGCACCTGCGCGAAGGCGAGGATGCGAAGGTGGAGGACGTGACTGCTGTCTGGTCGGTGCTCTCGGTCATGGGCCCGCGTGCGCCGGCGCTGCTGGCCCGGCTCGATGCAGCCCGGCTCGGCTTCCGGACAGTGGAGGTGTCCTATGTCGGCGGGCCGGGCTGCGAGCTCTACGTGCCGGTGGAGAAGGCGGTTGCGCTCTACGACGCGCTTCACGCCGCCGGGCGTGACCTGGGCCTGCGTGACTGCGGCTACTACGCGCTCGATGCGCTGCGCCTGGAGGCGGGACGGCGCGCGTTTCCGGTCGAGCTCTCGCCTGATTTCACGCCCTGGGAAGCGGGTCTGGGTTTCGCCGTGAGGCTCGACAAGGGCGGTTTCATCGGACGCGAGGCGCTCTCGCGCGCCCCGCGCGAGGCGCTGGAGAAGCGCCTCATGATTTTCGTCTTTCCCGAGACGAAGCTCTTCGCGTGGGGCGGTGAGCCGATCGTCAGGGACGGCGCGCCGGTGGGCGAGATCTACTCCGCGGGCTACAGCGCCGCGCTCTCGGCTATGGTCGGAATGGGCTACGTGCACAGCGCGAAGCCCGAGACGCGGGACGAGGTCCTTCGCGGCCGCTACGAGATCGAGGTGTCGGGCGAGCGTGTATCCGCGCGAGCGACGCTGAAGGCACCGCGGCCGGGATAGTCCGCATCGACTGTGAGCTCAATGTCCCGCGCGTGGATGCGGGGCGTGCGCTTCGCCGACTGAGCGTCAGGTGAACCACCGCGGCAAGCCCGCGTAGCGCGGGTCGGTCGGCGAAATCGCACCATCGCGCAGGAAGTGATCGAGCGTCACCAGGGCCGCATCCAGCGTGAATTCCTCGGTGTCGCGAATCAGCGCGAGAACCTCCTCTGCCGGCGCGAGGCGGAATTCCGCCACCTCGCCATCCTGGTTTCGCGGCCGGAAGTCCGGCGGCAGCGCCAGGTCGTGGACCACGATCGTCTCCGACTGCACGCCCTCGACCACTTCGCGCAGGATGCGAACCGTTCCGCCGCGCGTCGCGCTGCGCGCGAGCGCTGCCTCGATGCCCGCTTCCTCCCAGGCTTCCTTGACCAGGACGTCCTGCACACTGAGCCCCGCGCCCACGCCGCCTCCGACCAGATTGTCGAGCATTCCGGGGTCGGTGGGTATGGTGGGGCCGCGGCGCGCGATCCAGAGTTTCTTCTGATCGCCGGCGGCGATGCCGTTGACGTGTACGGCGAGCGAAGGCAGGCCGAACGGGCGCACAGCGGCGCGCTCGATGCAAAACAGCGTCGGCCCGGCCGGCGCGGTCGAGATCGCGTAGCTCTCGTTGCGCCATCGGCTCACCAGCCCTTCGTCCGCGAGCTCGCGTACGACGCGCGCGAGCGCTTCGCTGCGTGCGTCGCTCGTCGAGAGCCGGCTGGCGAGATGCACGTCGGCGGCGCTGGATTCGAACAGGTCCGGCCAGCGCGCCAGGCGCGCGCCTAGCGCCGGCCGCAGCCAGCCGACCGGTTCGCCGGCGACGAAAAAGCGCAGGAAACGCGACCGGTCGAACCGGCCCTCACGCGCCAGCCGCCGTGCGAGAACGCTCACGCGCCGCGCAGGTGCCAGGCCTTGGGCCGCGTCATCGCCTGGATGCCATAAGTGGACAGGGTAAGCCCGATCCCGGAATGCCCGATGCCCGACCAGGGCAGCCGGGGACTGACGCGGTCGCAGCAGTTCCAGTAGACCGTGCCCGAGCGGATCTGCGCGAGGATGCGCCGGGCGCGCGCTTCGTCCGGCGTGTAGACGCCCGCGGTCAGCCCGTACTCGGTGTCGTTCATGAGCCGCACGGCCTCCGCGTCGTCCGCGACCCTCTGAATGCCGATCAGCGGGCCAAAGCTTTCCTCCCGCATCAGCTCCATCGTGTGGTCCACGTTTGAGAGCACGGTCGCCTCGAACCAGTTGCCGGGCCGCGCGATGCGCTTGCCGCCGAGCCGCAGCTTCGCACCCTTGGCGACGGCGTCCGCGACCTGGCGCTCGAGGACGGTGAGCTGCGGTGCGCGCGCAAGTGGCCCGAGGTAGGTTGCCTCGTCCATCGGATCGCCGCACCTGTAGCCCTTCACGGTGGCCACGAACGCATCCATGAATCGGTCGTGGATGCGATGGTGCACGTAGATGCGCTCCACCGCGCAGCAGCTCTGCCCCGCGTTGTACATTGCACCGTCGGCGAGGGATTCCGCGGCGCTCTGGACGTCGACGTCCTCGCAGACGTAGACGGGGTCTTTGCCGCCTAGTTCGAGCTGCAGCTTCACCATGCGCGGCGCACAGGCTGCCGCAATCCGCGCGCCCGTAGCGAAGGACCCGGTGAAGAAAACACCGTCCACCGCCTGCAAGACGAGCGCCGCGCCCGCCGCGCCCGCGCCGCTCACCACCGCGAAGATGTCCGCGGGCACGCCCGCAGCCTGCATCATCTCGCCAATCGCGTGGCCCGTGAGCGCGGCAAACTCTGACGGTTTGTAAAGCACGGCGTTTCCCGCGAGAAGCGCCGGCACGAAAACGTTCGAGCCAACGAAGTAGGGGTAGTTCCAGGCCGAGATGTTCGCCACCACGCCGAGCGGCTCGTGCGTGATTCGCTCGCGCAGCTTCGGCTCCTCGAGCACCCTCTCGGGCGCAAGGGCGCGCGCCGCGTGCTCGAGGAAGAAATCGAGGCGGCCGGCGAGCGCGTCGAGCTCGTTGTGCGACTGGCGGATGGGCTTGCCCATCTCGCGCGTGAGCGTGCGCGCGAGATCAGCCTTGCGCCGCGCGACCTCGTCCTTGAAGCGCCGGATCGTGGCGAGGCGCGCATCGAGCGACGTCGCCGCCCAAGCGGGCTGCGCTGCGCGCGTACGAGAGTATTTTTCCGCAATCCCCGCGGCCGAGTCCTCGGCGATCTCGGCTATTGAGGCGCCGTCAGCCGGATTGAGAATTTTCACGCGCGGCCTGGAGAAAATCGCCAAGCAGCGGCGCGGCGTCCAGCACACCCTCACCGCGGCCGTGCAGGAACTCGGGGTGCCACTGTACGCCCGCGACGTACTGCGGCCCCGTGAGCCGCGCCGCCTCGATCACGTCATCCTCGAGCGAGCGCGCCTCGATCGAGAGGCCCGCGCCGAGCCCCTTCACTGCCTGGTGGTGGATCGAGTTCACTCTCGCCTGCTTCACGCCGGGGTATAGCGCGGCGAGGCGCGTCCCGGAAACGATCTCGACGTAATGGTACTTGTCGTCGTACACCGTGGGGTCCCGGTGCACCTGCGCACCGGGCTTCTGCGTCTCGGTGTCCTGGTAGAGCGTGCCGCCGAGCGCGACGCTGATGAGCTGCAGGCCGCGGCAGATTCCCAGCACGGGCTTTTTCGCGTCGAGAAACCGGTTCAGGAGGTCAAGCTCGTAGCGGTCGCGCTCGGGGTCGCCGCCCCACTCGGGCCTGAGCGGCGCCTCGCCGTACGTCTGCGGCGAGATGTCGCTGCCGCCCTGCAGCACGAGCCCGTCCAGCTCCTGCGCGTAGTCGGCCAGCGTGAGCGCGTTCGACGCGCGGTCCACGACATCGGGGACGAGGTAGACGAGCACGCCGGCCGATTGCAGCCAGCGCACGAAGGACTGCTCGAGGAAATAGAGGTTCTTCTTGAGATACCCGAGCTTTGCCGCATCGCCGTACTGGATGCGCGCCGAGACGCCGATCCGCAGCCGCCGGTTCATAGCGCGTCGGCGAAAAGAGTCTCGAAGTCCCGCTTCGTGCAGGAGCGGGGATTGGTCTGATGGCAGATGTCGGCGACCGCGACCTCGACCAGCCGGGGCAGGTGCTCCTTCTTCACACCGAGGGTCCCAAGCTTCGCCGGGATGCCGAGCTCCGCCTTGAGCTCGGTGAGCCACGCGACGAGGTCCGCCACGCCGGCGACGCGCGCCAGCTCGGCCATTTTCGCCCCGGCCGCTTCGCGGTTGAAGCGCATGACATGGTCGATCATCACGCCGTTCGCGAGCCCGTGGTGCAGGCCGGCGACAGTGGAGAGCGCGTGCGCGCACGAATGCACCGCGCCGAGGTCCTTCTGGAATGCGATCGCGCCCATCATCGAGGCCATGAGCATGTCGCTGCGCGCCTGCAGGCTCCGCGGCTGCTTCACGGCCACCGGCAGCGCGCGCGCGGCGATGCGCGTGCCTTCGAGTGCGATGCCGTCGCAAAACGGATGGTACGCGGACGAGAGATACGATTCGATATTGTGGGTGAGCGCGTCCATCCCGGTCGCCGCGGTGATGGG
>JAHZNX010000318.1 GCA_020028375.1 Betaproteobacteria bacterium
ACCGGGTGGTACGGCGCCCCCGAGCACGCGACCGTGGACAAGGCGAAGCGGATGCTCGACGGCATCGCCGACGCGATTGCGAAGGAGGCGTCCGACATCTTCCGCCTGCTCGACGAGGCACAGGGCGGCACCGCCGAGATCAAGCATCTCAAGGTGGCAACCTGATGGCCAAGGTCCTCACTCAGGCGCAGGCGAAGAGCATGGGACTGCCCGGGCGGAAATCGCTCGAGATCGTGTCCGGCGAGAAAGGCTCGCGCGCAGTGACGCTGCGACTGGTGGAGATCCCGGTGCCGAAGCCCGGCGACGTCGCGCGCGGGCCGCATTATCACCAGGGCTTCGAGGAGTGCATCTTCGTGATGGCGGGCGAGGGCTGCACCGAGGCGGACAGCGGCAGCCATCCTCTGAAGGCCGGCGACACCATCCTGATTCCGCCGGGGGAAAAGCACGTTACCCGCAATACCGGCACCGAGCCGCTGAAGCTGCTGTGCTTCTTTCCGGTCGCCGACATCGCGCGGCGCACCCGGGAGCCCGCGTCGAGCTAGGCCCATGGCACAAGACGTCCTGTGCCTGCGGCCGCAGGCCGATTTCCAGCGCGCGGGCGTCGCGCCCCCCACCTCGCTCGCCGTCAACTACCGGGCGAGCGACGATCCGCAGCTCGCCGCGCATGTGAGGAGCGCACATGCGCTGGTGATTCCGGCGGTCGGACCGAAGCTGGCCGGTCCGCTGTTCGAGGGCGGAGCCGTCAAGCTGGTGCAGGTCACCGGCGCAGGAGTGGACCGGCTCGACGAAACTGCACTGAAAAGGCTCGGCATCGCGGTGGCGAACGTGCCGGGCGGCAGCAACAGCGCTGTTGCCGAATACGTGCTGGCAACCGCGATCGTCCTGCTGCGCCGTCTTGCCTGGGCGGACATGGAGATCCGGAACACCAATTACGTTTCGTTCCGCGGGCGCATGATCGCGGACAACCTGCCGGGGCTGGAAGGGCTCACCGTGGGCGTGGTGGGTCTCGGCACCGTCGGATTCGCTGTGGCGGAGGCCTTCCGCCGCTTCGGCTGCCACATCATCTATTTCGACCCCGCGCCGCGCGATCCCCGGGCCGCGGAGAGGATCGGCGCGCGCGCGGCTCCGCTCGATGAGCTGCTGCAGAGCTCCGACATCGTTACGCTGCACGTGCCGCTGCTGCCGCAGACGCGAAGCCTGATCGGGGTCCGGCAATTCGCCCTCATGAAGCCGGGGGCGGTGCTGATTCAGGCCTCGCGCGGCGGCGTCGTGAACGAGGAGGCGCTCATTACGCATCTCAATTCAGGGCGCCTCGGTGGCGCGGCGGTCGACGTCTACGCCACCGAACCGCCCGACCCCGACAATCCCCTGTTCGCGCTCGAGGGCGACGCGGCGCGGCGCGTCCTATTCACGCCGCACATCGCGGGCGTCACGCGTCAATCCTCCGCCACGCTTTTCCGCGAGGCGTGGGCGAACGTCGAGCGCGTCCTCGTCAAGGGCGAGGCACCGCTCAACCGAGTTTACTGAAGACATGGCGCGCGTCTCCCCGGCGGCACCGGAACAGTTCGCGCAGGTCGCGGACGTGATGGAGCGCTGGCGGAAGACCAAGGGCTATCCGCCCAACAGCTGGCTCACCCTGGTGCGCAGGCCGGGCGTGTTCCGGGCCTACCGGGCGCTCCACAGCGCGGTCATGATGGATGAGGGCGAGGTGCCGAAAGCGCTTAAATTCATGGTCGCGCATGTCGTCAGCCGTGCGTGCGGCGATCCCTATTGCGCCGCGCATAACGCCGAGAACGCGGCGCACATCGCGGGCGTCCCGCTGGAGAAGGTGGAGGCATTGCCGCAGTTCCGGTCGAGTCCCCTGTTCACGCCGGCCGAACGCGCGGCGCTGGGTTTGGCGCAGGCCGCGGGCAGCTGCCCGCCGACCGTCACCGACGCGCATTTCTCGGAGCTCCGGAACCACTACGGCGAAAATGCCATCATCGAGATCGTGTCGGTGATCGCGCTCCTGGGCTGGCTCAACCGCTGGAACATGACGCTCGCCACCCCGCTCGAGCGCGAGGCGGCGGCCTTCGCGCGCCGGCACCTCGCGCGCTCGGGCTGGACGCCCGGAGTGCACGGCGAAGGAGAAACCGGATGAAAAGTGGGGAACTGGGCATCGCCGTCGTCGGCGCCGGGCGCATTGGCACGTTGCGGGCGCAGCTCGCCGCGAAACATCCCTGCGTCAGGTTCATCGCGGTGTCGGATCGCGACCCGCAGCGCGCAAAGGCGCTCGCCGACCTGGCGGGAGCCGATTTTCACAGCGGCGACAACTTCGAGGTCATCGAGCGGCCGGAGGTCAACGCGGTGTTCGTGTCGACGCCCGAAGGCGAGCACTCGGCGCCGGTGCGCCGCGCGCTCGAGCTGGGGAAGCCCGTGCTGTGCGAGAAGCCGATCGCGTTGACGCTCAAGGACGCGGATGACATGCTGGAGACGCTGCGCCGGACCGGGGGGAAGCTTCGCATCGGCTACAGCCGCCGCTTCAAGGAATGCTTCCTCCGCGCGAAGGAGCAGATGGTCCACGCACGCCTCGGGAAAGTGGTCGGCGGGCTCGCCCGCGTCTACAACTCCCGCGCGCAGACCTTCCAGATCCTGAAGCGCGATCCCCACGCGACGCCGGTGCTCGACGTGCTGACCTACTACGTGGATCTCATGTGCTGGTTCCTGGAGGGCAACCGCCCGGTGGAAGTGGTTGCCCGCGGCCAGCACGGCATCTTCCGCGACGCTGGCTACAGCGCGCACGATGCAACGTGGGCGATCATCACGTTTGCCGACGGCGCGGTGGTGAACTTCGGCATCAGCTACGCCCTGCCGGCGAAATTCCCGACCCAGGGCCAGTCCGACCGCGTCGAGCTCCTCGGCACCGAGGGCACCATGCTGATCGACGACGACCACAAGGACCACCTGCTCTACACGGA
>JAHZNX010000081.1 GCA_020028375.1 Betaproteobacteria bacterium
GAGCTTCTCGTTCAACCAGTACCAGCGCGGGCGGACGAGCTCGAATTCGAGCGCGAAATGGAGCGGCACGCCCTTGTTGAGCGCGTCCTCCAGGGTATGCGTCAGCGTAATCTCGAAATCGGCTTCGAGGACGTAGCCGTCCTCCGCCGCGATCAGCGCGGCCTTCCGCACCTCGATTCCATCGGCGCGGGCCGGGACGGCGAACCCGGCTCCCAGTCCCAGGACGAACAGCGCCGCGAGGCAGCTAAGGCTTCTGCAGCAGCGCGTAATAAAAGCCGTCATGCCGTCCGTCCGGAAGCAGTTGGCCCGATTCCGCGTGGATGTCGTTGCCGACCGCAGGAAGGGCGAGGCGCCTTGCGTCCCGATGGCGCTCCAGAAACCGCGCAACCTGCTCGCGGTTCTCCTCCTGGAACACGGAACAGGTTGCGTACAGCAATTTACCACCACTGGCGAGCGCCTGCCACAGCGCGTCCAGCATCCGGGTCTGAAGCTGCGCGTACTGCGCGATATCGGAATCGCGCCGCAACCACTTGATATCGGGGCGCCGCCGCGCGATGCCCGATGCGCTGCACGGCGCATCGAGCAGGATGCGGTCGAACGGCACTCCGTCCCACCACGAGGCCGGTTCGCATGCGTCCCCGCACAGGATGCGCGCCGCGAACCCCAGTCGCGCCAGATTCGCGCGCGCGCGCTCCAGACGCGCGGCGTCGCTGTCGAGCGCGGTGAGATCGACGTCGGCAAGCTCGAGCACGTGGCCGGATTTGCCGCCGGGCGCCGCGCACGCATCGAGCACGCGCATGCCGTCGGCGAGGTCGAGCAGCGGCGCGGCGAGCTGCGCCGCGGCGTCCTGCACCGAGACCAGCCCTTCGGCCAGCCCGGGCACGCGCGCCGCGGGAAGCGCTTTCTGCAGCAGCACCGCCGCCGGGCCATACGCTTCGCCCCGCATGCCGTGCCGCGCGAGCAGCTCCAGGTAGTCGGCGACGCGCGCGCGGCGCCGGTTCACGCGCAGCGCAAGCGGCGGGCGCGTATTGCCCGATTCGAGTATCGCCGCGTACTCGCCCGGATACTGGGCGCGCAGCCGGTCGATCCACCACTGGGGATGGCAGTAACGCGCGGTCTCGTTGCGCTCAGCGCGTGCGCCGAGAGCCGCGCGCCTGCGCAGATAGTTGCGCAGCACCGCATTGACCAGCCCTTTCGCCGACGTCAGGCCGAGGGCGTGGCAGGTCCCCACCGCGTGGTCGACGACCGCGTGCGGCGCGGCGCGACCGTGCTCGAGCTGGTAGAGGGCGACCAGCAACAGCGGGCGCAGCCGAGCGTCCTTGAGCGGCTTCTCCAGCAACTCGTCGAGCACGGCCTCGAGCCGGGCCAGAAAACGCAGCGCACCGTACGCCAGATCCTGCACTGCGGCGCGGCGGCGCTCGTCGATGCTTGCGTGGGCCCGCCACGCCGCCGCGAGCTCGGCGTCGAGGCTGCGGCCGGCGAGCACGCCCCCGAGCACCGCCGCCGCCAGGCGTTGGACCTCAATCATCGAGCGACCCGAAGCGCGCGCCGCTCGCCAGCCTGAAACCGGTTAGAAAGGCGCCTGCGGTGAGCCTTTTGCCGCCGGCGCGCTGCAACTCGATGATCCGCACCCCCTCGCTGCCGCACGCCACTACGATGCCGCCGGGTGCCGCCGCGCAAATGGTTCCCGGCGCAGCGTGGACCCGGCGCTCGATGCCGGCGCGCCAGATCTTGAGCTCGACGCCTTCGTGGCGGGTCCACGCTCCCGGGGCTGGATTGAATGCGCGTATCCGGCGTTCGATCTCCTCCGCCGGCTTGCGCCAGTCGATCTCCGCCTCGCCGCGTCCGATGCGCGGCGCGTAGGTCGCCGCGTTCGCGTCCTGCGCCACCGGGGCGGGCAGAGCTGCGAGAGAGCGCACGAGCAGGCGTGCCCCCAGCGCCGCGAGCTTGTCGTGGAGGCTCCCCGCGGTATCCTCGGGCGCGATCGCGATCGCTTCCTGGAGCAGGATGGCGCCGGTGTCGAGGCCCTCGTCCATTTTCATGATGGTGATGCCGGTCACCGTGTCACCGGCTAGCAGCGCGCGCTGAATCGGGGCGGCGCCGCGCCAGCGCGGAAGCAGCGAAGCGTGCACGTTAAGACAACCGCGCGGCGGCAGCGCGAGCAGCGCCGGCGGCAGTATCAGCCCGTAGGCGGCGACAACCAGCGCCGCGGGCCGCACCGCGGCGATGGCTGCGAGCGTCGGGGCATCGCTCAGTGTGGACGGCTGCAGGAGGGTGAGGCCGCGCTCGAGCGCGAGTTGCTTAACTGCCGAGGGTTGGGGCTTCAAGCCGCGGCCAGCCGGTCGGTCGGGCTGGGTCAATACCAGCGCGACTTCGTGGTCCGCCCGCAGCAGGGCCTCGAGCGATACTGCTGCGAACTCCGGCGTTCCCGCGAAGACGAGCTTCAAGTAATCAGAGTACCAGCCGCCGGGCCTCGGGCTCCACCGTTCGCCGATCCTGCTTCCTCAATCGGGCGAGGATACGGCTTTGCTTCAGACGCGAGAGCTTCTCGACGAATACCGTCCCCTCGAGATGATCCATTTCGTGCTGGATGCACACAGCGAGCAGCCCCTCCACATCCAAAGTGAATGGCTCACCGGCGGCATCGAGTGCGCGCACCGTCACGCGCCCCGGGCGGCGCACCTTTTCATAGATCCCGGGCACCGAGAGGCAGCCCTCCTCGATATCGGCCTCGCCGCTCGCCGCGAGGAGTTCGGGGTTTACGAAGACACGCAATTGATCGCGCGCTTCCGAGACATCGATCACGATGATCCGAAGGTGGACGTCAACCTGTGTTGCAGCCAGGCCAACCCCCGGCGCGGCATACATGGTATCGGCCATGTCCTTGATTAATTTGCGAATCCGATCGGAGACCCCATCCACCTTCGCAGCACGCTTGCGGAGCCTCGGATCCGGATAGCGCAGGATCGGTAGCAAAGCCATAAAAAGCTTGCGAATTTAATCAGCTAGATGCAGAATTTAAACCAATATCTCGGGCGCAGTTCCGTCGGCGGGGCTGCGCCTCTTAGTCTGTCAATTTGGGGGCGCGACATGCGTAAGGCAATTATATCCCTGATTTTGCTGATGACTCCGCTCGCGCCGGCGCCGGCTCGGGCCGCCGATGCCAGCGCGCTTCAGGAGGGGGCGCCCGACCGATACGTCGTCGTCCCGGGTGACACGCTCTGGGGCATATCCGGGCGCTTTCTCAAGGATGCCTGGAGATGGCCCGAGGTCTGGCGTTTGAACCAGGAGCAGTTGAGGAATCCCCACCGCATTTTCCCTGGCGATGTGATCGTTCTGGATCGCACGGGCGCCGAGGTCCAATTGCGACTGTTGAGGGCAGACGATCCGGCGGCTGCGGCCGCCGCCGCGGCTGCCGCACCCCCAGGCGTGCTCCCGCGCGATACCGTGAAACTCTCGCCTAGAACGCGGGCCGAGCCGCTCGCGGACAAGGCCATCCCCGCGATTCCACCGTCGGCGATCGAGCCCTTCCTGTCCCGGCCGCTGGTAGTCGGACGCGACGAACTTGACAGCGCGCCCTTCCTCCTCGCCACCCAGGAAAACCGCGTGGCCATCGGAGCCGGCAGTGTTGCATACGCCGAGGGAATCGACTCCGAGAAGGGCCTCGACTGGCAGCTCTTCCGCCGCGGCGATGCCCTCATCGACCCCGATACCGATGAAACGCTCGGCTACCAGGCAACCTATCTCGGTGACGCGCGGGTGATCCGGCGCGGCAATCCCGCCACGCTCGAAATCACCCGGTCTGCGCAGGAGATTTACGCTGGCGACCGCTTGCTGCCCGCCGCCAAGGAAAGGCCGACCTTCTCCTACGTACCGCGCGCGCCATCGAAACCGGTGCGGGGGCGCATCATGTCCACCTACCCCAACAATCTCGGCGAAACCGGCCCGTTGGGCATCGTCACTCTGTCCAAGGGGTCCAACGATGGCCTCGAGGTCGGACACGTCCTCGCCATCTACCGCAGCCAGACCACGTTGCGCTACGCAACGCGCATGGCCCCCCTCTATGGAAGGGAGGGATTGAGCGGAAGCGACTCGCCGCGAGCCTATTACGATCAACAGATCACCCCGCGCGACGCTCCGCTCTACGAGCGCGGCCGGCGCATCACAGTGGACGAAGCCAGAAAACTACCCGACGAGCGCTACGGCCTGGTCATGGTGTTTCGAACATTCGACCGCGCTTCATTCGGGCTGGTGATGAATGCCTCGCGCCCGGTTGAGGTCAACGACGTCGTCACCAACCCCTGATCCCGCCCGGCTGCGCGCCGTAGCGGCGGGCGGCAGCCCTGCTTCCGCTGCATGCCGCTCGACCCGGAACGCCTCGCCTGGCTCAAGCTGAGCCTCACGCCCGGACTGGGCGGCGAGCGTCTGCGCCGCCTGCTCACGGTTTTCGGAGATCCGCGCAGCGTGCTCGCAGCAAGCCGCGGCGCGCTCTCCCAGCACGTTCCCGACGCCACTGCCGTCGCCATCCGGGAGGGCAATACCGCCGAAGCGCTGGCAGTGGCGAGCGCCTGGCTCGCTGACCCTGCGAACTGCATCGTTACCCTCGCAGACCACCACTATCCGCCCCGCCTTCTGCAAATCCCCGACCCGCCGCCGCTGCTCTACGTGAAAGGCCGCGCCGAACTGCTGGCGCACCCATCGCTCGCCATCGTCGGCAGCCGCAATGCCACCGCGCAGGGCGTGGCGAACGCCGAGGCCTTCGCGCGAGCGCTGTCCGACGCCGGCCTGACCATCGTGAGCGGGCTCGCGCTCGGCGCCGACGCCGCAGCGCACCGCGGCGGGCTCGCGGGCGCTTCCAGCAGCGTGGCGATCCTCGGCACCGGCGCGGACATCGTCTATCCCGCCCGCAACCGCGCGCTCGCGCACGCGCTTGCCGAACGCGGCGCCCTCGCCTCGGAGTTTGCGCTCGGGACCCATCCGCTGACCGGAAACTTTCCGCGCCGCAACCGCTTGATCAGCGGCCTCGCGCTCGGCTGCCTCGTGGTCGAAGCGGCTGCGGACAGCGGCTCGCTCATCACCGCGCGCCTCGCGGCCGAGCAGGGCAGGGAGGTATTCGCCATTCCTGGCTCGATCCACTCGCCGCTCGCCAAGGGCTGCCACCTGCTGATCAAGCAGGGCGCGAAGCTCGTGGAGAACGCTCGCGACATTCTGGAGGAATTGCTGATTCCGGCGCCCGCCGTCACCGCGCCGCCGCCCGCGGCCAAGAGCGATGCGCGCGTAAACCGCCTGCTTGAGGCGCTCGGGGAGGAGATTCTTGATCGCGACACGCTCGCCTCGCGCTGTCGCTTGCAGGCGGCCGAGCTCGCCGCGCTGCTCACTCAACTCGAGCTCGACGGCGATGTCGCAACGCTGCCCGGCGGCCTGATCCAGCGCGTGCGGCGTTAGTTTTGCCGCGACCCGACGCAGGCTAAGCTTGCGTCGAGATAGTTTTGTTCTTATCATCTTGCGCTATTTTTCGCGTCGCCCGCGAATCAGGCGCATGGATGAGCAAGCAACTGATCATCGCCGAGAAGCCTTCAGTCGCCGCGGACATCGCGCGCGCGCTCGGCCGCTTCACGCGCCACGGCGATTACTTCGAGAACGGAGAGTATGTGCTCTCCTCCGCGGTCGGGCACCTGCTCGAGCTCGCCGTGCCGCCGGGATATGAAGTAAAGCGCGGCAAATGGTCGTTCGCGCACCTGCCCGTGATCCCGCCGCGCTTCGAGCTCGCGCCGATCGAGAGGAGCGAGACCCGGCTCAACCTGCTGCTGCGCCTGATCAAGCGCAAGGACATCACCGGCCTCATCAACGCGTGCGACGCCGGCCGCGAGGGCGAGCTCATCTTCCGCTACATCGTGCAGCACGCACGGGCGAAGAAGCCGATCCAGCGCCTGTGGCTCCAATCGATGACGCCTGCAGCCATTCGCGAGGGCTTCGAGGGCCTGCGGCCGGACCGCGAGCTGCTGCCGCTTGCCGACGCCGCGAAATGCCGCTCCGAGGCCGACTGGCTGGTCGGCATCAACGGCACGCGGGCGATGACCGCCTTCAACTCGAAGGAAGGCGGTTTCTATCTCACGACCGTCGGCCGCGTGCAGACGCCCACCCTCGCGATCCTGGTCGAGCGCGAGGAGGCCATCCGGGCATTCAAGTCCCGCGACTACTGGGAGGTCCACGCACGATTCGGCGCGCGGGCCGGCGAATACCCGGGGCGCTGGTTCGATCCCCGATTCAAGAAGGACGACGACGCCGAGCGCAAGGCCGAGCGTCTCTGGAGCGCGGCCGAGGCGGACGCGGTCGCCGCTGCCTGCAACGGCCAGACCGGCACCGTCACCGACGACACCAGGCCGGCGACACAGCTCTCGCCCTTGTTGTTCGACCTCACCAGCCTGCAGCGTGAGGCCAACGGGCGCTTCGGCTTCTCGGCGCGAACCACGCTCTCCCTGGCCCAAGCGCTCTACGAAAGGCACAAGGTCCTCACCTACCCGCGGACCGACTCGCGCGCCCTGCCGGAGGATTACATGGCCACCGTCAAAAAGGCGATGGACATGCTCGGCGGTATCCGTGACTACGCGCCGTTCGCCAAGAGTGTCCTGAAGAACGGCTGGGTGAAACCGAACCGGCGCATCTTCGACAACTCAAAAATCAGCGACCACTTTGCGATCATCCCCACGCTGCAGCCGCCCAGGCATCTGAACGAGATCGAGCAGAAGCTCTACGACCTCGTGGTGCGGCGCTTCCTCGCGGTATTCCATCCCCCCGCGGAGTACTTGCAGACCACTCGCGTCACCCAGCTCGGCGAGCATCAATTCAAGACGGAAGGCCGCATCCTGCAGAACCCCGGCTGGCTCGCGATCTACGGCCGCACCGCACAGGAAGAGTCCCAGAACCTGCCGGCCGTCGCCGCGGGGGAAAAAGTCGCCGCTCTGGACGTGAACGCTGTGGCCAACCAGACCAAGCCCCCGCCGCGCTATTCGGAAGCTACGCTGCTCTCCGCCATGGAGGGCGCCGGCAAGCTGGTCGAGGACGACGAGCTGCGCGAAGCGATGGAAGCCAAGGGCCTCGGTACACCCGCCACGCGCGCCGCTGTGATCGAGGGATTGATACAGGAGAAATACGTGCAGCGCGAGGGGCGGGAGCTCAAGCCGACGTGGAAGGCGTTCAGGCTGCTGCTCGCCCTCCACCACTTCGGCGTGACGGAGATCACCTCACCCGAGCTGACCGGGGACTGGGAATACAAGTTGAAGCTCATGGAAACGGGCAAGCTTCAGCGCAATGTCTTCATGGATCACATCGAGCAGGTGACCCGCGACCTCGTGGACCGCATCAAGAAGGGCGACATCCCGGAGGAGGCGTATGCCACCGTCGAGGCGCCCTGTCCCAGGTGCGGCGGCGTGATCCAGGAGACTTACCGCAAGTTCCAGTGCCAGACCTGCGATTTCTCGCTGTGGGTCGTGCTGTCGGGGCGGGAATGGTCGCCGGAGGAGGTCGCCGAGCTCATCACGCGCCGCTTCGTGGGACCGTTGAGCGGGTTTCGCAGCCGCGCCGGGAAGCCCTTTTCCGCAGCGATCCGCCTTGGCCCCGACCACAAGCTCGAATTCGATTTCGGCCAGGCCCGCGCCGATGAGGAAGCGCGGAACCCGCCCGATTTCAGCGGCCAGGAAAGCGTCGGCGCCTGCCCGAAGTGCCGCGCCCGCGTGTTCGAGTACGGCGCGGTTTACGTGTGCGAGAACGCCGTCGGGCCGGCGCGCGGCTGCGACTTCCGCTCGGGCAAGATGATCCTGCAGCAGACGGTCGAGCGAGCGCAGATGCAGAAGCTGCTTGCCACCGGCCGCAGCGACCTCCTCACGCAGTTCGTCTCCAGGAAGGGGCGGCGCTTCAAGGCCTATCTGGTGAAGACCCCCGAAGGCAAGGTCGGCTTCGAGTTCGAGGCGCGAGCGCCGCGGCAAGCGCCGCCGGCCGCCGCAGCGGCGACCGCGGCCCCGGCACGCAAGGTCCACCCGCCTTCCGCGGCGCGCGTCTCCCGCCCGCGCGGGAAAGCCCGCGCCAAGCAATCGACACGCGCGGCAGCTGGCGGCAAGCCCGCCCCCAAACGCAAGACCGCCTGAGACGGCGTCCCGCGCCCGGCCTCGAGGCCCGGACCCCGCTAGATGTCCAGATTGCGCGCGCCGAGCGCGTTCGTTTCGATGAACTGGCGGCGCGGCTCGACCTCGTCGCCCATGAGCGTCGAGAAGATCTCGCCGGCGGTGATCGCATCCTCGATCTGCGCCCTGAGCAGCCGCCGGGTCTTGGGATCCATCGTCGTTTCCCACAGCTGCTCCGGGTTCATCTCCCCCAGCCCCTTGTAGCGCTGGATGCCGACGCCGCGCTTGACCACGTCCAGCAGCCAGTCGATCGCCTCGCGGAATTCACGCACCGGCTGCTGCTCGGCCCCGCGCTTGACGTACGAGCCCTCTGCCAGCAGGCCCTGCAACACCTGGGCGGTGCGCTTGATCTGGCCGTAGTCGCCGCTCTGCACGAAGTCGGCGTCGATATGGCATTGGCGCACGATGCCGTGCTGCGTGCGGCTCACCGCCAGGACATTGCGCTCGGTCTTGTCATCGAATTTGGCCTCGACCTTCATCCC
>JAHZNX010000007.1 GCA_020028375.1 Betaproteobacteria bacterium
TGGGGCGCGCTCGGCATGACGGTGTGCTACGACCTGCGCTTCCCGCACCTCTACCGCACGCTGGCGCAACACGGCGCGGTCATGCTGGCGGTGCCGTCCTCGTTCCAGCGCGAGACCGGCGGAGCCCACTGGCACCCGCTGCTCAGAGCGCGGGCGATCGAGAACGCGTGCTTCGTGATCGCGCCGGCCATGTGCGGCGACCATCCCGGACGGCGTATGACCTACGGCCACACGCTGGTGGTGGATCCGTGGGGCGAGGTGATCGCCGAGGGCGGCGAAGCGCCCGCCGTGATCCGTGCCGAGCTCGACTTGGCGCGGGTCGACGCGGTGCGCTCCCTGCTGCCGTCGCTCTCCCACGACCGGCCGTTCGCGCCGCCCCCCGCGTGATGCCGCTGCTATAATCGTCACGGTCCTAGCCGTGGTTCCCTGCCATCGTTCGAAGGAGGAATTTTCGATGAGCTACTCACTTCAGGATTTTGCCCGTGACACGCGCGAAATATTGAAGGCCGGCGCAAGCCGCGCCCAGGTCGAGAAGGTCAAGACGAAAATGGAGCAGCTGCTGGTCGACCCGGGCTTCGTGAAGCAGTACTTCGGAGAGGACCAGCCGCTGGGGCTGAAGCGGATCCATATCGACCCGACCGGGTTCGAAATCATGACTTACCGCTACAACGAGGCGCGCAAGTCCAATCCGCACGACCACGGCGACTCCTGGGCGATCTACGGGCAGGTCGCCGAGTACACCGAGATGACGCTGTGGGATCGCACGGACGACGACTCCGACCCCGATTTCGCCAAGCTCAAGGCGGGCAAGCCTTATCGCCTCGTCCCGGGCAAGGCCGGCGTCTACTACGGGCGCGAGCTCCACTCCACTGCGACCCCGGTCAATACCCGCTACCTGCGCATCACCGGTACCGACCTCGAGAACATCGAGCGGCTGCGGATCGACGCCGCCACCGGCAAGATCCAGCGCATCTACGGCCGCCAGACCGGGGCGCCTGCGGCCGTGCGCTAGGGCGCGCTCCGGAAAGCGGCCTGCGGGAGGCCGCGCGGGAGCATCAGGCGCGACCGTGCCGACACTCGTTCTGCGTAACGCGGAATCCGGTGCCTCGTGCGAAATCGAGCGCGGGTGCGGGCGGGTCTACGCCATTGAGGCGGCCACCGCCGGCGGCCTCGAGGCGCTGCTGGAGGAGCTCCTCGAAGCGCCCGGGACGCAGGTGGCGCACGGGGTCGGCGGCATGGTGAGCAACATCAACGTCCTGGAGAACATCGCGCTGCCGGCAGTCTATTTCGGGCGTGCGCGCGGCGAGGAGCTGGAGACGCGGGTCATCGCGATGTTCGGCGCCTGCGGGGTCGCCGGCGACCAGGCTGAAGCCTTGTGCAGGAAGCACCCGGGCGAGCTCGAGCCGTTCGAGAAGCGCCTGGCGGGCTTCGTGCGCTGCCTGTTCCTGGAGCCGGAACTCCTCGTCTATTACCGGTTTCTCGAAGGCCTTACCGGGACCGATATGGAGCGCGCGATCGCCCTCGATGCGGCCTATCGCGCGCGCCAGCCGGCAGGCACGAGCGTCTACCTGATGCTGAGCGGGGTTCCCGCGCGGCAGGTGCAGTGTTACCGGCAGTACATCATGTGAGGGGCCTTTCATGAAGCTCGCTACCGAGATGAGACAAGGCGTGCGTGACATCACGCTGGCGTCGCGGATCTTTCTGGGACTGGGGGTCGTGTCGCTGGTGGCGGCAGTCCTGCTGCTCGCCTACAACCAGGGAGCCTTCACCAATTACATGCAGGTCTTTTTCACCGCGGGATCGGCCGAGGGCCTGAACAAGGGCATGGCGGTCAAGCTCGTCGGCTTCAAGGTGGGATCGGTCGAGAGCATCACGATCGACAACGAACTGCGCGTAACGGTGGAGCTCAAGGTCGACGCCAATTACGGGCCGATGATAGACGCCGACGCGACCATCCGCCTCGCCCGCGAAGCGATCATCGGCGGCAACGTGCTTGAGATCAACCGCGGTTCGGGCACCTGGGGCCCGGTCCTGGACAAGGCGTTCCTGCGCTACGAACGCGAGGCCTCGGTCGAGAGCTCGGTGATGACGCTGCTCGACCAGATGGCGCCGATCGTGGGCGATATCCGGCAGATCACGGCCTATCTCAACGCTCCCGACAGCGACCTGCGCCAGGCGATCCGGAGCGTGAACAAGACCGCGGGCTCGCTCGCCGATGCAAGCATCGAACTGAAAAAATTGATCGAGACGACCACCCAGCGGGTCGAGCAGGGCGAGACGCTCGTGAGCGGCGTTTTCGGCACCGCCGACAAGCTGCTGCGCGACGCCGGAACGAGCCTGGCGCTTCTCGACAGCTCGCTCAAGAAAGTGGACGCGGCGGTTCCCGGCATCACCACCAAGTTGGAGCAGACCCTGGAAAATGTCCGTGCGACGAGCGAGGCGGCGCGCGCGATGATGGCCGGCGAGCTGTCCGGCGTGGTTGCCGAGGCGGGCGCGCTGGTCTCCGACACCAACGAGATGGTTCGCGGCGCAAGGCGCTCGTGGCCGATGAGCAACTTCGTGCAGCCGCCGCGGGAGTCGCTGTTGCGGCTTGACGGAGCGGGCGGTGTAACGGCGGTTCCGGCCGACAGCGGGCGCGACCGTTAGCATGCGCGCGGCGTGTGTCGCATTGCTGCTGTGCCTCGCGCACGGGCTTGTTGGGTGCGGCGCGGCGCCGCCCGCGCCGAGCGACGTCGAATTGCGGCGCGAGCGGCTGCTGGATCTGAATGATCGCGCGCAGCGCGCGGTCGCCCGGGGCGACTTGAGGCGCGCCGAGGCGCTCTATCGTGAAGCGCTTCGCATCGCCGAATCGTTCGAGGACTTTCATTCCATCGGGATCAATGCGCTGAACCTCGCGGCGGTCCACCAGGCGCTGGGCGAGACCGATGGGGCGCAGCGCGTGCTCGAACGGGTGCTCGCTGCGCCCGACCGCTTCGCGAGGCCTCTAGTTGCCCAGGCGGCAGGGCTCAGAGCCGCGCTGGCCCTGCAGACGGGCGATCTGAATGCCGCCGCAAACTGGCTGAATCGCGCGGAAGAAGAGTGCAAGCCGCCGGCGTGCCGGATCCAGTCGGCGCTCCTTGTGCTGCGCGCCCAGTTGGCGCTCGAACGCGGGGCAGCGGGGGAGTCGCGCGAGCTGGCGGCCCGGGCGCTGGCCGCGAGCCGGGCCGAGAGCAGCCGGGAGGAGGAAGCAAACGCGCTGCGCGTTGGCGGTCGCGCCGCCGCAGCACAGGGGGGTCACGTAGAGGCCATCGCACAGCTCGACCAGGCGCTCGCCATCGACAAGCAACTTGCATTGCCCTACAAAATCGGGCTCGACCTGATTGCGCTTGCCGAAACGGAGTTGATGCGGGGTGAGCGCCAGGCGGCCCGCGGCTACGCACAGCGGGCGCTCGACGTTAGCCGCGCCGCCGGCAACCGGCGGCAGCAGGCGGTGGCCGCCCGCATCCTGGAGCGTGTCCAATGATCGCGCCGACGGAATCGTCGGCGGCAAACGGCATCGAGGAGCACTCGGCGGGGAAAGCCTCGACACCGGGGGTCACGCATACGCGTTTCACGGGCTGGGCAATCCCGGGGGGTCACCTGCTTTTGCTGTGGCACTGCCTGTCACGGATCGCCCTGCTGCGCAATCCCATGGTGCGGCTGGTGTTCCTGCGCCAGGTCTATTTCGTGGGGGTGCAGGGCTCGCGGGCGATCGTCCTGCTCGCCATCGCGGTGGGCGGGCTGGCGGTTCCCGGGGCAACGGTTCTGCTCGGCGCCAACAACAGCCTTCTGTACAACATACTGGGATGGGCGCTGGTGACGGAAGCGGCGCCGCTGCTCGTGGCGCTGGTCGTGATCGGCCGCAGCGCGAGCGTGATCTCCACCGAACTCGCCCTGATGAAGGTGCGCGGGGAACTGCGCCATCTCGAGCAAATGCGGATTGATCCGCGCGATTACCTCGCCCTGCCCAGGATCGCGGCCCTCACGGTCTCGTTGCTGGTAGCCACGTTCTATTACCAGGTCATCTCGGTCTCGGGCGGCTTTGCCGCGAGCGCCTTGCTGCTCAACGTCTCGTTCGCCGAGCAGATGCAGCTGATGCTGGAGGCGTTGTCGCCGTCGGGCATCGTGCTTGCGGGAGTGAAGGCCTTGATCTTCGGACTCGTCATCGGCACCATCGCATGCTTCGCCGGCCTCTATGCGGGCGCGACCGTGAACGACGTCCCCCGGGCGCAAATCGTGGGCTACATGCGCTCCCTCACCTGGCTCGTCCTCATCGACGTGGTATTCGCGATCGCCGCGTTCTGAGCGGGACGCGGCGGCGCGCGGCGCGTGCTACAATTTTTGCGCCGCGATGCGCATTCTCCTCAGCAATGACGACGGTTACTTCGCGCCGGGCATCACCCTGCTCGCGGAGGTGCTGTCCCCGCTTGCGGAGGTCACGGTGGTCGCGCCGGAGCGCGACCGCAGCGGCGCCAGCAACTCGCTTACCCTCGACCGGCCCCTGACGGTGCGCCGGTCACAGGGCCGGGTTCACTACGTCAATGGCACGCCCACCGACTGCGTGCATCTGGCGGTGACCGGACTGCTGAAGCAGCTTCCGGACATCGTGATTTCCGGCATCAATCACGGCGCGAACATGGGGGACGACACGATCTACTCCGGCACCGTCGCAGCCGCGACCGAGGGCTTCCTGCTGGGCATCCCGTCGATGGCGATCTCGCTGGTGACCGAGAGCGCGGGGCAATTCCGGACCGCCGGGCGCGTCGCGGTCGAGCTCGTCACCCGCTTCCAGCGGCGGTCGCCCGGCGAGCCGTTCCTGCTCAACGTCAACGTTCCCGATGTCGATTACGCGGCGCTGCGCGGCTTCCAGGTGACCCGCCTCGGCAAGCGGCACAAGGCGGAGCCCGTGGTGAAGACCACCACGCCACGCGGGGAGAAGGTCTACTGGATCGGCGCGGCCGGCGGCGCGCAGGACGCGGGGACGGGAACCGATTTTCACGCGATTGCCAACCAGCGCGTCTCGATCACTCCGCTGCAGATGGACCTCACCCGCTATTCCCAGCTCGAGGCGCTCAGCGTGTGGCTCGCGGGCGAGTGAGCGATATCCCTTCGACCCTTCGACCCTTCGACGTGCTCAGGGCAGGCTTGCTGAGGACGGGCGCGCTCAGGACAGGCGGGTGAGCCGTGGCGAGGGCCCCAGGCATCGGGATGACCTCGGCGCGCACGCGGATGCGCATGGTCGAACGGCTGCGGGCGCAGGGCATCCGGGACGAAAAAGTGCTGGCGGTCATGGCGGAGATGCCGCGCCACATATTCGTGGACGAAGCGCTGGCGAGCCGCGCCTACGAGGACATCGCGTTGCCGCTCGGCTTCGGGCAGACGATCTCGAGCCCCCACACCGTGGCGCGCATGACGGAGCTGGCGCGCAACGGCCGGCCGCTCGGCAAGGTGCTGGAAATCGGCACCGGCTGCGGCTACCAGACTGCCGTCCTCAGCCGGATCGCGCGGCAGGTCTACTCCATGGAGCGGCTCGCCGCCCTCATCAGGAAAGCCCGCAGGAACCTGCGCGAGGCCGGCGTGACCAACGTCCACCTCCGCCACGGTGACGGCCACGCCGGCATGCCCGAGGTTGCGCCATTCGACGCCGTGATCCTGACCGCGGCCGCACCGCGCGCCCCGGAAGCCCTGCTCGAGCAGCTCGATGTCGGTGGTAGAATGGTTCTGCCCATCGCGCGCAACGGCGCGCAGCATCTGTTTCTCGTCGAACGCACGGCCGGGGGCGTGGTCGAACGGCGCATGGATCCCGTCGTGTTCGTGCCCCTGCTGCCGGGAGTGGGCTGAGGAACGTGACTCTCCGCATTTCGAAATACGCCCTGTTCTCCGCGATCGCCGCCGCGATCGTCGCGGGCTGTTCCGTGAAGACCGGTGCCCCGGTCGTCGACCGCGCGCCGGAAGCCAGGGCCGCCGGGGCGAAGCCCGTGGCGGCGGCGAAGCCCACGCCGCGGTCGACCGATGAACGGCCCCCATTCCATATCGTCCGGAAAGGCGACACGCTCTACAGCATCGCTCTCGACTACGGGCTCGATTACCGCGAGCTCGCGCAGTGGAACGACGTTTCGGCGGCGAGTGTCATCAGTATCGGCCAGCAGTTGCGATTGAGCCCGCCGGCAGCCGCAGCGCCCACGGCCGTGCCCCTCAAATCCGCTCCCATCGTGCAGGAACGGCCGCTCGAGGGATCCCCCGTTGCCGGGGGTGACGGCAACGTCAAGTCCCAGCCGCTAGCGGTGCGGGCGCCGTATTCCGACCAGACTTACGCCCAGATGGCGAATCTCAAGCCCGAGGTGTCACCGAGGGTCGAACCGCAGGCGCCGTCCGGACCGGGCGGGGAGGAAAACGTCGCCTGGGGCTGGCCGGCGAGCGGGAAGGTGGTCGGCACCTTCAGCGACAGCGCCAATCAGAGGGGCATCCGCATCGCGGGCAAGCTGGGACAGCCGGTGCACGCCAGCGCTGCCGGCAGGGTGATCTTCAGCGGCACCGGCATCCGCGGTTTTGGCAAGCTCATCGTGATCAAGCACAACAACACGTTCCTCAGCGTGTACGCGCACAACAGCGAATTGCTGGTGAAGGAAGGACAGAATGTCGCGAAGGGCCAGAAGATCGCGGAGATGGGCTCTACCGACACCGACGCGGTGCGCCTGCACTTCGAGATCCGCCGTCTCGGAAAGCCGGTGGACCCGATGAAGCTCCTGCCGCCGGCGTAAGCCGGCGGGGAGAAGGGAGAAGGGGTGGCACTACCCTAACGTTTTTTTGCTTCAGACTTCCCCTTCCCCCTTCCCCCTTCCCTTGTTTTAGGCGGTGAATTGCCTCACGCGGCGCTGCAGCTCGATCAGGGCGATGGCGCTTGACTCCGCGCCGTAGCGCAGGGCGACGTAGAGCCGCGTGATGGCCTCGACCGTGGGCGTGAGTTCGGGCCGCAGCCGCTCGACGCGGCGCGCGTAATCGACCGGGCCCTCGGCAGCTTCACGCGTAAGACCCCTGCGGCGCAGCTTGTCGCAGAACCTCACATACGCGATCGTCACTGGATCCCGGGCGCGGGACTTCAACTGGCGCAGCGCGAGCGCGGTGAGCATGGCGACGATGACCCCGGCCACGACGAGCAGGACCGCGGTGAGCTTCTCCCACGTCGCATCGTCCAGTCCCGCGTGCGCGAGCAGAGAACGCTGGCGCTCCGGCGTGTAGCCAAGCACCCACTGGTTCCAGGTGTTCGCGACGTAGTCCAAGGTGAGCCGCGCCTGGCGCAGGAACTCATAGGGAGGGCGCACCATCAGCGGCAGGGGATCGGTGCGCGGCACGGCCGCCGATATGCCGGTGTCCACCCGCACCGGCGCGACCGCGAAGGTGGGATCGACCCGCACCCATCCCTGGTTCGCGAGCCACACCTCGGTCCAGGCGTGCGCATCGGCTTGGCGCACGATCAGGTAATTGCCCAGCGCGTTGATTTCCCCGCCCTGGTAGCCGGTCACGATGCGGGTGGGAACTCCCGCCGCCCGCATGACCACCGCGAAGGCGGAAGCGTAGTGCTCGCAGAAACCGCTCCGGGTGGAGAATAGAAACTCATCCACCGGATTCTCGCCGAGCAGCGGAGGCTCGAGCGTGTAGACGAAGTTCCTGCGGAACATGCTGAGCATTTCGCCGATGATCTGCTCGTCGTCGGCGTGTTTCTGGCGCAGCTCGCGTCCCAGCTCCTGCGCGCGGGGGTTGGACCGGGGCGGGACCTGGAGCGCGCGGCGCAGGGCGAAGCGATTCTCGGCCTCGCCGAAGCGGGCATTGAGGAACGAGGTCATGTCGTAGTGCAGGCGGCTGTTGACCGGCTGGATGGAGTAGAGCTGGTAGTCGGTGCTGACGAGGGAGAGGGGCGGCACCCGGGCGGGCAGATCGAGCGCGAACATCCAGCGCCGGTTATGGGGCTCCAGTGTCACTGCGTAGGCTACCAGGTCGCCCGCGGCCTCGATGCCGGGGGCGGTATAGAAGAAGAATTGCGCGGACCAGGTGCGACCGTCGAAATCCCACATCACGGGGCCGCGCCAGTAGAGATCCTTGGCCCGGGGCATCTGGGCATCGAACCGCACCCGGAATGCCACCGCGTCCGACAGGACGAGGCTCGAAAGACTGCCCGGCGTCATGGTGTCGGAAAGGCCGCTCACCCCCGCGAACGCGTCGCGCGGCAGGCCCCACAGCGGGCCCGGCACGCGGGGGAACAGGAGAAAGAGCACCAGCATCAACGGTACCGACTGCGCGAGCAGCATGCCGGCGGTGCGCAGCTGCGCGCGGAACGGTGGCTCGCTGCCGGCGTAATTGAGGCTCATCATGGTTGCGGTAACGAACACCGTGCACGCGAGCATGTAGATTCCGGTGCCGATGGTCTGCGAATACAGGAAGTTGGTGATCACCAGGAAGTAGCCGAGGAAGCTCAACAGCATCGCGTCGCGCTGCGTGCGGGTCTCGAGCAGCTTCAGCCCGAGCATGATCACCAGCAGGGTCACGCCCGCGTCGCGCCCGAAGATGGTCCGGTAGCTCAGGAAAACGCCGATGGAGGCGGCGAGTGCGATCATCAGCAGCAGCCAGCGATTGGGCAGCGCGTGGCGCGCGTAGCCGACATAAGCGCGCCAGACGGCGAGCATCGCCATCAGCGCGATGGTCCACGCAGGCATATGGAGCGCGTGCGGCGCCGCGACCAGCAGCAGTGACAGCAGCAGCCAGCGCACGTGGTGCCACGCGATAGGCTGTTTCGGGTCGGTCATCTGAGTAGAGAGGGTGACTCGTTACCCGTTGCTCGTCACGGGTCGCGGTCGAAGAGCGCGAGCGTCTCGAGGCAGCGCTCCCGCTGCGCCTCTCCCGCCGCTGCCTCCACCGACGTGCCGGGCACGCGCAAGCCGTAGGCGAGCCCCGCGGCGTGCGCGTCCAGGACCCAGCGCGCCAGGTACGACAGGCGCTCCTCGACCCCCATCTGCGGCGGCAGCTGCGCCCAATCGAGCCACAGTTCGGTCTCGGCGCGTCCGGTGAACTGCTTGGTGAGCAGGCCCTGGTCGCGTGCGGCTGCCTTCCACGCGATATGGCGCGGCGAATCGCCCAGGTGATACTGGCGCAGACCCGAAAAATCCTCCTGGCCCTGACCGCGCTCGGTGCCCGATCCCGCGCTGGATGCCGCAGGCGGCATCGGCAGCCCGGACGGGGCGGGGCGGGGATAAACGATGCAGCGCAAGTCGAGGTCCGCGTACGCCCAGGCGTAGTAGAGACCGAGCGGAAAGCGGGTGAAAAGGGTGAGCCGCCCCGGCC
Source organism: Betaproteobacteria bacterium (assembly GCA_020028375.1). Lineage (GTDB taxonomy): Bacteria > Pseudomonadota > Gammaproteobacteria > Burkholderiales > SG8-41 > SG8-41. The sequence goes on from JAHZNX010000007.1 coordinate 9,355, forward strand.
GCAGGACCCCGCGCCGGGGCGCGGCAACCCCGGCGGTCGCGGGCATCGTGGAGCGCGCCATCACGTCCACGAAGGACGCTTGGCGGCGGTCGTGGGTGAGACCGATCGCATAGCGGTCGGTGTCCCCCAGGTTTTCGAGGTGAATCGTGAACAACGCAGTGTCGCCGGCGAACACAGGTCGCGCGCGTCCGCCCGTGATCCGTAGATTCGCGAGATTGCGAAACGTGTGGATCATGGCGTTGACGCCGAGGGCGCCGAGCAGGAAGGTGAGGACGAAACCGAGCCCGAGCGAATAGTTGATCGAGCCGGCAAGCATGACCAGCAGCACCGTGGCGAACACCAGTCCCAGGCGCGTCGGCAGGATGAATATCCGGCGCTGGCCCAGCACGATCGCGCCGGCCTCGGGACCGCGCCACTGGAAGATCCAGGTGTAGAAGCGGTTCCGGAGCGCCGCGTACATCGATGACTTACGGAATTGCGACCTGCTTGATCAGGTGCCCGGCAATATCGGCGCCGTTGGCGTGGGTGACCTCGCCGGCGGGAACGAGGCGGTGGCCGACCACGGCGGGGAGCACCGCCTGCACATCCTCCGGCAGCACGTGTAAGCGCCCCGCCATCAGCGCCCAGGCGCGGGCGGCGTGCAGGAGCGCGAGCGCCGCGCGCGGCGACAGGCCATTGACGTAATCGGCGACGCGGCGGGTATGATCGGTGAGCGCCTGGACATAGTCGAACAGCGCGCTCGAGGTGTAAATCTGCTGCGCGCGGTGCTGGAGGTCCGACAGCTCCTGCGGCGTCATGGCGGGCTTGAGCGTCGCCAGCAGGTCGCGGCGGTTTTCCCCCTGCAGCAGCTCGCGCTCCGCCTCGCTGTCCGGGTAGCCGAGCTGGATGCGCATCAGGAACCGGTCGAGCTGCGATTCCGGCAGCGGGAACGTGCCGATCTGGTACGAGGGATTTTGCGTCGCGATCACGAAGAACGGCTCGGGCAGGCGCCGCGTCTCGCCCTCCGTCGTGACCTGGTGCTCCTCCATCGCCTCGAGGAGCGCGCTCTGCGCCTTGGGTGTCGCGCGGTTGACCTCGTCGGCCAGCACGACCTGGCTGAAGATCGGTCCCGAGTGGAATTGGAAGCCGCCGGTGTCCCGATTGTAGATGGAGACGCCGATGATGTCGGCGGGCAGCAGGTCGCTGGTGAACTGGATGCGCTGAAAGCCCATCCCGAGCGAGGCCGCGAGCGCGTGCGCCATCATGGTCTTGCCCACTCCGGGAATGTCCTCGATCAGCAAGTGTCCGCGCGCGAGCAGGCACGCGATCGCGAGCCGGATCTGGCGTTCCTTGCCGAGGATGATGCCCCCGACTTGCGCAATGACCCGTTCGAGCTGCCGCGACGTCACGGCGTGCTGGGGAAAGTCATTCATCCGGTCGAGTGTGCCACAACACGATGACCGCTGGCCAGTAACGGTGGCATCCCCGAGCACGATCCGGGAGCGGCAATGTGCGGTTTCTCACGCGCGTCAATTGCGCCAGCATGCGGGGTGACAGTTCGCGCGCGGCATCCCGGAACCGGAAGTAGCGCGATTCATCGGACAGTTTGCGCACGAACTCCTGTTCGATGCCCGCGTCTTCGGGGCGTATGGGGCGGATCGTGGCCACCGTGCCGTCAGCGAGCGTCAGCCGTTGGACAAGACGCGAGGGATAGGGTTGCATTGCAGCGGGGTGGAAGGGCGCTCGGAGCGCATGGTGAACATTCCGCTCGCAGCCCACAGCGGCGGCGCCGAATTTCGAGCTGCGGTAGAACGGTTCTGGCTGCCGGCGCTCCTGGCGTTCAAGCCGGAGATGCTGTTCATTTCCGCTGGTTTCGACGCGCACCAGGAAGACGGTTGGAGCGGCGCTAGGCCGTCAATATTGCCGCCACGACCTTGCGGCCTTCGGTCGCGAGTATGTTGTAGGTCCGGCACGCGGCGCGGCTGTCCATGACCTCGACGCCCACTCCGGTGGCGGCGAGCGCCCGTGCGAGCTCCGGCCGCGGAAACTGCTGCGCTGCGCCCGTTCCCAGGATCACGATCTCGGGCTGCAGTGCTCCGATGAACCCGAAGTCCGCCGCCGTCAATGCCTCGAACCCCCTCACGTCCCACGCGCTGACCGCTTGCGGGCTCACGACGACGCCCGTTTCGTAGCGCACGTTGTTGACCGCGACGTAACCCGTGCCGTAGCCGGAGAACAACTGCAGGCTCGCGTCCCGGGTCAGGTGCAATTTCATAAGCCACTGATTTGCTTAAGGTTACTCGCTCCGTTAGAATAACACGCTTTTGCGCTTCGACATGCCGCGCCCATGGAAGAGTTTGCTCGAATCAAGCGCCTGCCGCCGTACGTCTTTAACGTCACCGGCGAGCTGAAGCTCGCCGCGCGCCGGCGGGGCGAGGACATCATCGACTTCAGCATGGGCAATCCCGATCAACCCACGCCGCGGCACATCGTGGACAAGCTCGTCGAGACCGTGCAGCGCCCCGACACCCATCGTTACTCGGTGTCGAAGGGCATCGTGCGGCTGCGGCGCGCGATCTGCAACTGGTACAAAGCGCGCTACGGCGTCGAGCTCGATCCGGATACCGAGGCGATCGTCACCATCGGCTCGAAGGAGGGCATCGCGCACCTGGCGCTCGCCACTCTCGACACCGGCGACACGGTGCTGGTGCCCAACCCGAGCTACCCGATCCACATCTACGGCCCCGTCATATCCGGCGCCGACATCCGGCACGTTCCGATGGCACCGGAAGGCGATTTCTTCGAGGCGGTCGAGCGCGCCTTCAAGGACACCTACCCGAAGCCGAAGATGTTGATCGTCAATTTCCCCAGCAATCCGACGACGCAGTGCGTGGACCTGCCGTTCTTCGAGCGGCTCGTCGGGCTCGCGCGAGAGCACCACGTCTACGTCGTGCACGATCTGGCCTACGCCGACATCGTGTTCGACGGCTACCAGGCGCCCTCCATCCTTCAAGCGCCGGGCGCGCGCGACATCGCCGTCGAGTTCTTCACTATGTCGAAGAGCTACAACATGGCCGGCTGGCGCGTGGGCTACATGGTCGGCAACCGGGAGCTCGTCACCGCGCTCGCGCGCATGAAGAGCTATCACGATTACGGCACCTTTACCCCGATCCAGGTCGCCTCCATCATTGCGCTGGAGGGTCCGCAGGAGTGCGTGGAGACCGTGCGCAGGACCTACCAGGGCCGGCGCGACGTGCTGTGCAGCGGACTCAGGGCGGCGGGCTGGAACGTGGAAGTGCCCCGGGCCACCATGTACGTGTGGGCACCGATCCCGGAGCGCTATCGCAAGCTGGGGTCGCTCGAGTTCTCCAAAAAGTTGCTGGCGGACGCGAAGATCGCGGTTGCGCCCGGCATCGGCTTCGGCCAGCTTGGGGACGACCACGTGCGCTTTGCGCTCATCGAGAACGAGGCGCGTACCCGCCAAGCGGTGCGCGGCATCAAGGACATGTTCAAGAAGGACGGGGCATGAAGCCGATCAACGTCGGCCTGCTCGGCATCGGCACCGTGGGCGGCGGCACGTTCACGGTGCTCGACCGCAACCGCGAGGAGATTTCGCGCCGCGCCGGCTGCGCCATCACGATGAAGATGGTCGCCGACAAGGAAGTGGAGAAGGCGCGCCGCATCGTCGGCGGGCGCGCGACCGTAACCGCCGATGCGAAAGAGGTGGTGAGCGATCCCGATATCGACATCGTGGTCGAGCTGATCGGGGGGACCACGATTGCCAAGGAGCTGATTCTCCGTGCCATCGCCAACGGCAAGCACATCGTCACCGCCAACAAGGCGCTGCTGGCCCGCCACGGCAACGAGATCTTCGCCGCGGCGCAGAAGAAGGACGTGATGGTCGCGTTCGAGGCGGCGGTGGGCGGCGGCATCCCCATCATCAAGTCGCTGCGCGAGGGGCTCAGCGCCAACCGGATCGAGTGGATCGTGGGTATCGTCAATGGCACCTGCAACTTCATCCTGTCGGAGATGCGCGAACGCGGCGCGAGCTTCGAGGACGTGCTGAAGGAGGCGCAGCGGCGCGGATACGCCGAGACCGATCCCAGCTTCGATATCGAGGGCGTGGACGCCGCGCACAAGACCACCATCATGGCGGCTATCGGCTTCGGCATCCCGATGCGGTTCGAGTCCGCTTATGTCGAGGGCATCTCCCGGCTCACGCGCGAGGACATCCGTTACGCGGAGGAGCTCGGCTACCGCATCAAGCTGCTCGGCATCACCCGGCGCAGGCCGAAGGGCATCGAGATCCGGGTGCACCCGGCGCTGGTGCCGGCGCGGCGCCTGATTGCCAGCGTGGAAGGGGTGATGAACGCGATTCTGGTGAAGGGGGACGCCGTCGGCCAGACGATGTATTACGGCGCCGGGGCGGGGGCGGAGCCGACCGCCTCGGCCGTGATCGCCGACCTCGTCGACGTGGCGCGGATGCTGACCGCGGACCCGGAGCACCGGGTGCCGCATTTCGCCTTCCAGCCCGGGCAGCTCGCCGATACGCCGGTGCTGCCGATGGGTGAAGTGGAGACCCGCTGCTACCTGCGGATGAAGGTGCAGGACAAGCCCGGGGTGCTCGCCGACATCACGCGCATCCTGGCGGACCTGCGGATCTCGATCGAGGCGATGGTGCAGAAGGAACCGCGCGTGGGCGAGGTCGAGGTGGACATCATCATGCTCACCCACCTGACCGTCGAGAAGGACGTGGACGCGGCGATCTCGAGAATCGAGAAATTGCCTGTCGTCGTCGGCAAGGTGACCCGCATCCGGCTCGAAGAGCTCAACTGACAGTTTCCAGTTCCGAGTTTCCAGTTTCGAGTTGGGTTCTCAACTCGGCAGCCCCACACTGGTGAACTCGAAACTCGCAACTTAAAACTCGAAACTATGTATACCGGACTGATCGACAAGTACCGGGACCGCCTGCCGGTAGCGGCGGACACGCGCGCCGTCTCGCTCAACGAAGGCGCGACGCCGCTGATCGAGCTGAAAAACCTGCCGGCGCTGGTGCGCAAGAAAGTCAGCATCCACGCCAAGTTCGAGGGCGCGAATCCCACCGGCTCGTTCAAGGACCGCGGCATGACGATGGCCGTCACCCAGGCGGTCGAGGAGGGCGCGCGGGCGATCATCTGCGCGTCAACCGGCAATACCTCGGCGTCCGCCGCAGCCTACGCCGCGCGCGCCGGCATCGCCTGCTTCGTGCTGATCCCCGAAGGCAGGATCGCGCTCGGCAAGCTCTCCCAGGCGATGATGCACGGCTCGGTCGTGATCCAGATCCGCGGCAATTTCGACGAGGGCATGCGGCTTACGCAGGAGCTCGCCGCGGCGTTGCCGGTCAAGATCGTAAACTCGATCAATCCCTACCGCATCCAGGGGCAGAAGACCGTTGCCTTCGAGGTGATCGAGGCGCTGGGGGACGCGCCCGACTACCACGCGCTGCCGGTGGGCAACGCCGGCAATATCACCGCGCACTGGATCGGCTACTCGGAAGCGGCCGGCGAGAGCACCCAGGCGCTCAGGGCGAGCGCGGGCATGCGCAAGTACCGGACGCCCAAGACCCTGGAACGCCGGCCGATCATGCTGGGCTACCAGGCCTCGGGCGCCGCGCCGATCGTGCGCGGCCGGCCGGTCGAGAACCCCGAAACCGTGGCCACGGCGATCCGCATCGGCAATCCGGTGTCGTGGCAGCAGGCGGTGGCAGCGGGGCGCGAATCCGGCGGCTGGTTCGCGGAGTGCACCGACGATGAGATCCTGCACGTGCAGAAAATGCTGGCGCAGGCCGAAGGCGTATTCTGCGAGCCGGCTTCCGCCATCGCGCTCGCCGGCGTGCTGAAGGACCTCGAGCTCGGAAAAATCGGCGAAGGCAGCAGCATCGTCTGCACGCTGACCGGGCACGGTCTGAAGGATCCCGATACCGCGATTGCGCAGAGCGCGAAGCCCATGACGGCGGACGCGGAGCTTAAGGCGATCGAGCGGGTGATCCGCGAGCGTCTGAAGTGACGCAGTAGCGGTTTAAAGCTTCACCGCAAAGGGTGCAGGAGGCATTGAAAGACAATGACGCCCGGTGCACAATGCCGGCGTATAAACAGCCGACCGATAGACTCCTTGGCTCGCTTCTCGTGCAGAGGCAGCATCCGCTCACATGGCAACGACAGAGCAAGAGATCGAAAGACGCATCGTGTTGCGCACCCGTGTGGCTGACGGTTACGACCTGACCCAGCTCGAGCTCAAGCGTTTGCAGCGCGTGTTCACCGATTGGTTTCCGGGAGCGGTATTCGATGACCTGACCCGTGACACGGTGCGAGTGGATGTCGTGGTGAAAAAAGGCCGTCTCAGCGGCCAAAGCGTATACAACGCATCCTTCGTGAATGCGGACGGGTCGGTGGCCAAGCAAACGGATTACGACGAGGACCGGATCACCGGGAAGGTCTGCGCGAGCTACGACCCGAGGCGAAGCGGGTATTTCGGCAAGAAGGAAGGCTTCGATTACCGCAACGTGTTCTATAAGATAAGGCCGACGACGAAGACCCGTTAAATCCGGACGCTCCGCGCCGGTTTGGCGCGCGCCGGAGCGCGGAGCAGGGATCGGCGCAACGTGGAGCAGGGGCCCGCTTGCGGGATGCGACCGTGGAGCCGATCGAGGGCGCGTCGTTTCAATGCCGATCTCACGCGCGTCTCCGGGGTCAGATCCCCAAATGGGGCCCCTCTTCCGCCCGTCGACGCGCCCCATTCATGGGGATGCGACCGTGGAGGCGCGCAAGCGGCCGGCGCGATATCGTTTAATACTTGCCGTCAGTGATGTAGAGGCCGCTCGTGTACGAACGGACGCGACCGCCGCCGTTCAACACGCGGTGAGAGCTTCACTCAAACCGCATCGAGAAATCCACCGCCATCACGTCCTTGGTGAGCGCGCCGACCGAGATGCGGTGCACGCCGGTCTCGGCGATGGCGCGGACGTTGTCCAGGGTGATGCCGCCGGAAGCCTCCAGCTCGGCGCGCTCGCCGGCGATACTCACTGCTTCGCGCATCCGGGCGATGTCCATGTTGTCGAGCAGGATCATGGTGGCGCCGGCATCCAGGGCTTCCCGCAATTGGTCGAGGTTCTCGACCTCGACCTGGATCCAGTCCCCTGTGCGCTCGAGCTTGCGTGCCCGCGTAACGGCCTGCCGGACTCCGCCGGCCGCGGCGACGTGATTTTCCTTGATCAACATGGCGTCGTAGAGTCCCATGCGGTGATTGGATCCGCCGCCGACCCGAACGGCGTACTTCTGGGCGAGACGCAGCCCCGGCAGCGTCTTGCGGGTATCGACGATCTTTGCCCGCGTGCCCGCGATTTCGTCCACGTAGCGCCGTGTAATGGTTGCAACCCCGGACAGCATCTGCAGGAAATTGAGCGCCACACGCTCGGCTGCGAGCAAGGCGCGCGCCTCGCCCCGGACCGAGCAGACGCGTGCGCCGGCGGCGACGCTCGTGCCCTCCGGCGCATTCCACGCGATTTCCACCGCGGGATCGAGCTGGCGCAGGGTGGCTTCGAACCACGGCTGCCCGCAGAGGACCGCGCGCTGGCGGCACAGCACGGCTGCGCGTACCCGCTTGCCGGAGGGGATCAGGGGCGCGGTGAGATCCCCCCCGCCCACGTCCTCGGCCAGCGCGGCACGCACGTTGCGCTCGATCTCGGATGTCAAGTCCAACGGATTGATCTATAGTTGCCGGGGAACCGTGCGGCGATTCTAGCGCATCGGGGGAACCGCGATGGACGGCATGCTGAGCGTACTGTCTTACGGCATCGGCACGATAATCGGAATCGTGCTGATCGGCGGGCTGATCGTCCTCATCATCCACGATGTCACCCAGAAGAAGCACACGGTGCTGCGCAATTTCCCGGTCGTCGGCCGGCTGCGCTTCTTCCTCGAGAATCTCGGCGAGTACTTCAGGCAGTATTTTTTCGCGGGCGACCGCGCCGAGCTGCCGTTCAACCGCGCGACGCGCAGCTTCGTCTACCGCCTCGCCAAGGGCGAAGGCAGCATCATCGGCTTCGGCTCGACCAACGACCTGCGCGAGCCGGGCTCGATCATCTTCGTCAACCATCCGTTCCCGGTGCTGGAGGAGGACCGCCTGCCGACGCCGTCGCTTCTCATCGGGGAGGGCTACTGCCGGCATCCGTTCGAGGCGCGGTCCCTCGTCAATATCAGCGGCATGAGCTTCGGCGCGATCTCGGCGCCGGCGGTGCGCGCGCTGTCGCGCGGAGCGAAGGAGGCGGGCTGCTGGCTGGGTACCGGCGAGGGCGGCCTGGCGCCCCATCATCTCGAAGGCGGGTGCGACATCGTCATGCAGATGGGCACGGCCAAGTACGGCATGCGCAACCTCGACGGGAGATTTTCCCCGGAAAAGGCGAAAGAGCTGGCGCAGGTGGTGAAGGCGTTCGAGATCAAGCTTTCGCAGGGGGCGAAGCCAGGCAAGGGCGGCGTGCTGCCGGGAGCGAAGGTGACCGAGGAGATCTCGCGCATCCGCGGCATTCCGGCCGGAAGAGACTCGATCAGCCCGAACCGCCACTACGAAATCGCCAATATGGGCGAGCTGCTCGACAAGGTTGCCACCCTGCGCGAACTCACCGGCCGGCCGGTCGGCATCAAGACCGCGATCGGCGGCTGGGATTTCATCAACGAGCTGTGCGACACGGTCCTGCAGCGCGGGCAGGAGTTTGCGCCCGATTTCCTGCACATCGACGGCGGCGAGGGTGGCAGCGGCGCGGCGCCCCAGACCCTGATGGATCACATGGCACTGCCGATTGCCGAAGCGCTGCCGCGAGTGGTGGATTCGCTCCTGCAGTCGGATCTGAAGAAACGCATCCGCGTCGTGGCGGCCGGGAAGCTCGTAACCTCCGCGCGCGCGGCGTGGGCTTTGTGCGTGGGAGCCGATTTCGTTGTCACGGCGCGTGGCTTCATGTTCTCGCTGGGCTGCATCCAGGCGCTGCGCTGCCACACCAATACCTGCCCCACCGGCGTCACCACCCACAACAAGCGCCTGCAGCGCGGCCTGGCGGTGGAGGAGAAGTACCTGCGCGTGGCGAACTATGCGCGCAACATGAACGTGGAGATCGACATGATCGCGCACTCCTGCGGCTGTCGCCACGCGCGCGAGCTCAGGCGCGAGCACGTGCGCATCGTGCAGACCGCGAACCAGAGCATCGCGCTCAACATGCTCTATCCGTACCCCACGGTCGGCTCGCGCGCGGCCTCGCGCAAGGCCACCGCGGCGGCGAACGCCGTCGCCCCGCTCGGCGCTCAGGAGGCGGCGGCGACCTCGTAGCCGTCGGACCGCAGCAGTTCGATGATGCGCGGGCAGTGCAGTATGCCCACGAGCGCCATGGCATTGCCGCGTTCGAGGTGCGGGCGCATGCGTTCGTGCAGGATAGGGTCGCGCCGGTCCAGAACCGATTCGCAATGGGTCGGGAATACCCGTGCCATTGCGGCGAGCGCCTCGAGCGACCCGGCGAGATAGTGGCGCACATACGCGCGCCGGTACTCCGTCCAGTCCACCGTTCCGAGGAAATCCAGTATCCGCGCGAGTGGCACTCCCTCGAGGGCAGCGATCTGCTCCTCGATGGATTCGAGAAAATGCACGGGGCGGCCGAGATCGGAGGCGGCCCGCAGCGCGTCAAGGTCCGTCCGGTAGGTCCATCCATGCTCCCGCAGGTAGTGCGTCCAGATCCGGAAGAATCCCATCCACGGCTTGAGCCCCCGGATCTGCACGCACAGCTGCGATCCCGGGTCGCTTTCGAAAATCTCGTGGTAGAGGGGGTGCAGGCTGAAGGCCGGGGCCGGGGCCCCGAATTCGGAATTGATCTTGAGCACGGTCTCCGTGTCGAGTGCCTCGGCGAGGGTTTGGCCGGGTTCCTTTGCCGTGCCGCTCTCGACGACCCGTGTCATCGCCGCATCATCGAGCGGCCCCTCGAGCAGGACCGTCCCCACGCGGTTCACGTGCCCGCGCAGGGACCTCCGGAAGTGGTAAGGGAAGAAGTGCGCGGCGCCCGCGAGGTACGAGCTTTTTCCCGCTTTGCGAACCTCCCAGAGGGTCCGGAGGTCGCGCGCCCGTGTGAAGAGCGCGCTGACCCCGATCATCCCCGCCCCTATTTTATGTCCGGCTGCGGGAAGATGATTCCGCCGAACAGCAGGTAGGCGAGCAGCAGCGTCCAGAAGACATTGATGGCCTGCGCTCCGATGAACGCCAGCGCCGGCCGTCCCTGTCCCATGCTGGCGAGGTCCACGAAGCGCGTCTCCAGGCCGATGCAGATGAAGGCCATGGCGAACCACCAGACGCGCAACTCGCCCAACGCGCTGCGCGTTCCGCGCACCATGTCCTCGGGCAGCACGAACGAGAAAATGGCCGATGCCAGGATGAACCCCAGCACGAACTTGGGAAAGCGCTCCCAGATGATGCCCGCGCTCGGCTTCTGGCCGCTCGCCGCGCCCGCCTTGAGGGTCCACCAGATCGCGAGAATGAAGGCGGCCACGCCGATCAAGGCGTTCTGCGAGAACTTGACGATCACCCCGGTCTTCATCGCCGCGTCGCTGATGAGCGCTCCGGCGGCGACCACGGTGGCGCTCGTATCGAGGGTACCGCCGAGCCATGCGCCCGCCACGATGTCGGGGATGCCGAAG
>JAHZNX010000082.1 GCA_020028375.1 Betaproteobacteria bacterium
TCGGCCGCTTTGTTGTAGAGGAATTGGCCGATCAGCTTCTCGAGCACCACCGCGGACTGCGTCAGCTTGACGGTGTCGCCGTCCTTGAGCATCGCGCTGTCGCCGCCCGCCTCGAGCGCGATGTACTGTTCCCCGAGCAGCCCCGAGGTGAGGATGGACACCGAGGTGTCCTTCGGGAATTCGTAGCGCTTGTCGACATTCATCATCACGCGGGCGGTGAACTTCTTGCCGTCGAACTGGATGTCGTCCACCCGGCCCACTACGACGCCCGAGCTCTTCACCGGCGCGCGCACCTTGAGGCCGCCGATATTATCGAACTCGGCGACGAGGCTGTAGGTGGCGCCGGTGTTGAACGTCGTGCTGGCGTTGCCCACCTTCAGGGCGAGCACGAAAAGCGCCGCGATGCCGCTGGCGACGAAGATGCCGACCCACAGATCAAGCATGGTCCTGTCCATGTGTTTAGATCCCCTTGAACATGAAAGCGGTGAGAACGAAATCGAGCCCTAATATGACGAGGGCCGAGGTGACGACCGTGCGCGTCGTGGCCCCCGATACGCCTTCCGCGGTGGGAGGCGCGTCGTAGCCTTCGAACAGCGCGATGGCGGTGACCGCGACGCCGAACACGACGCTCTTGATCACGCCATTCACGATATCCTGCCGGAAATCGACCGAGTTCTGCATCTGCGACCAGAACGCGCCCTCGTCCACGCCGATAACGACCACGGTGATCAGGTAGCCGCCGAACACACCCACCGCGCTGAACATCGCGGCGAGCAGCGGCATCGAGATCACGCCGCCCCAAAACCGCGGCCCGATGACGCGCGCAATCGGGTCCACCGCCATCATCTCCATCGCGGAAATCTGCTCGGTGGCCTTCATCAGGCCGATCTCGGCGGTCATCGCCGACCCGGCCCGGCTCGCGAACAACAGCGCCGACACCACGGGCCCCAGCTCGCGCGTGAGCGAGAGCGCGACCAGCGTGCCGACCGCCTCCGAGGATCCGTACTTTTGGAGCGTCTCGTAGCCCTGCAGTCCCAGCACCATGCCCACGAACAGACCCGATACGATGATGATGATGAGCGAGAGCACCCCCGCGAAGTAGATTTCCCGGAACGTCAGCCCGCGGAACCGGCGGAAGCTCGTGGCCGAGCGCGCGAGCGTGATCAGGAAGAAGCGGCTCGCGTAGCCGAGCCGCCAGATGCCGTTGATCACCCGGCGGCCGACGATGCGCAGGCCCTTGCCGAGCCGCTCAGTGACCATGGGCCGCCTCCAGCGCGAGGTCCGCGGCATACGGCGCGCCGGGGTAATGGAACGGCATCGGGCCGTCCATCTCCCCCCACACGAACTGGTGCACGAACGGCGCGCGCGAGCTGCGGATCTCGTCCGGCGTGCCCTGCGCAACGACGACCCCGTCCGCCATGAAATAGACGTAGTCGACGATCTTGAGCGATTCCTGGACATCGTGCGTGACCACGATGGACGTCGCACCCAGCGCTTCGCCGAGCCGCCGCACCAGGTTGCTGATGACGCCCATCGAGATCGGGTCGAGGCCGGTGAACGGCTCGTCGTACATGATGAGCATGGGGTCGAGCGCGATCGCGCGCGCGAGCGCTACGCGCCGCGCCATGCCGCCCGAGAGCTCGGAAGGCATCAGGTGCTGCGCGCCGCGCAGCCCCACGGCGTTCAATTTCATGAGCACGAGATCCTGGATCATGGCCTCCGGCAGCTCGGTATGCTCGCGGATCTGAAACGCCACGTTGTCGAAAACGGACATGTCGGTAAACAGCGCGCCGAACTGGTAGAGCATGCCCATCTTGCGCCGCATCCGGTAGCGCTCCTCCTCGCCGAGCCGGTTCATCACGCATCCGGCCACCGTCACCGTTCCGGTAGCCGGCCTCAGCACGCCCCCGATCATGCGCAGCAGCGTGGTCTTCCCGCACCCGGAGAGGCCCATGATCGCCACGATCCGTCCGCGCGGCACGGTCATGTTGATGCCCTTCAACACCGGGCGGACGTCGTACGTGAAGTTGACGTCCTTGATTTCAACGAGGTTTTCCATCGCGACGGGGCGGGCGCGCCAAAGGCAGGCTGATTTTAAACCACCCCCCACAGAGCAACAATCAACTTCGATCGGCACCTCATAAAACGCCCCGAGGCTGGCGGGCGCTGTCCCCTCGATGCAGCGACAGGTTGTCGCATCCCGTCCTTTGGGCTAATTTGCCGTTCGATATGAGCGAAATCGCGCTGCGTTTCGCGCAGGTCGAGAAGCGTTACGCCGGCGCGCCGGTGGTGAGCGGCTTTTCGCTGGACGTGCGCCGAGGGGAATTCTTCGGGCTGATTGGCGTCAACGGCGCGGGCAAGACCACGCTGATCAAGTGCCTGCTCGATTTTTGCGACGCCGACGGCGGTGCCATCGAGATCTTCAGCGTTCCGCACACGTCCACCTCGGCGCGCGCCCGGATCGCCTATCTGCCGGAGCGCTTCAATCCGCCGTTCTACCTGACCGGGCGCGACTTCCTGCAGTACATGCTGGGCCTCCATCGCACCCGCTACGACGAGGCCGAGGCGGTGCGCGCCTTCGTTGCGCTCGACCTCGAGCCGGCGGCGCTCGACCGCCCCGCGCGCGCCTATTCCAAGGGCATGATGCAGAAGCTCGGCCTCGCCGCCTGCCTGCTCTCGGGCAAGGATCTCTACGTGCTCGACGAGCCGACCGGCGGACTCGACCCCAAGGCGCGGGCGCTGCTGAAACGCGAGCTCATCGCGCTGCGCCGCTCCGGACGGACCCTCTTCTTCACCTCCCACACGCTGGCGGACGTCGCCGACCTTTGCGACCGCCTCGCGGTGATGCATGCCGGCCGGCTGCGCTTCGCGGGCACTCCCGCGGAGCTGACCGGAAGCACCGGCACATCGAGCCTGGAGCAGGCGTTTCTCGCCTGCATCGCGGAATGAAGGGGCGAGCGGCAAGCGGTAATAAGCCTTTGTTATACAATTGCAAGCAGGCGTAACGTGGTACGCTAGGTGATCCCGCGTGCTCGCGCACGCGGGCCCGCAACTCAATGCCCGGGAGAGGACCGACGGATTGGCGTCGCAAGCGAAGCAAGCTGAATCCATCAAGCCCGATCTGCTGATCGTCGACGACGATCCGCTGATCACGGATACGCTCAACTTCGTCCTGAGCCGCGACTTCACCGTGTATGTCGCGGACTCGCGCAGCCGTGTCAAAAGCCTGCTGCGCCAGCTCGACAACGCGCCCCAGCTCGCGCTGGTCGATCTCGGGCTGCCGCCCACCCCGCACCGGCCCGACGAAGGGTTCCGGCTGATCAGCGAGCTCCTCGCCTACTCCCCCGGCATCAAGATCGTGGTGCTTTCGGGGCAGAACGACGAGACCAATGCCCGCCACGCGCGCACCCTCGGCGCGATCGAGTTCGTCGCCAAGCCGTGCGAGCCGGATACGCTGAAGGCGCTGCTCACCCGCGCGCTCGAAGTGCGCGAGGCGGAGATCGGCGCGCCCGCAGAAGCCGGTCTGCTCGGGAAACACCTGCTCATCGAGAAGCTGCGCCAGCAGATCTCGCAGTTCGCGAACGCGCCTTTCCCGGTGCTGATCGAAGGCGAATCCGGCAGCGGCAAGGAGCTCGTCGCGACCGGGCTCCACCGCATGAGCCAGCGCGCCGCGCGCCCGTTCCTCGCGTTGAACTGCGCGGCGATCTCGCCGAATCTGGTGGAGCCAACGCTGTTCGGCTACGCGAAGGGCTCGTTCACCGGCGCGACCAGCGCGCGCTCGGGCTACTTCGAGGACGCCAAGGACTCCACCTTGTTCCTCGACGAGATCGGCGAGCTGCCCCTGGAGCTGCAGGCGAAGCTCCTGCGGGTCCTGGAGAACGGCGAGTATCAGCGCGTCGGCGAGACCCAGAGCCGCGTCTCCAACGCGCGCGTGGTGGCGGCCACCAACCGCGACATGCGCCAGGAAATCCGCGCCGGTCAGTTTCGCGCCGATCTCTACCACCGCCTGTCGGTGTTCACGATCAACGTGCCGCCGCTGCGCGAGCTGGGCGAGGACAAGCGGGTGCTCCTCAACCATTACCAGGAGTTCTACGCGCGCCAGGCGCGCGTGGACCCCTTCGAGTTCGACGCCGGCGCGCTGCAATCGTGGCTCGACTACGGTTTTCCGGGCAACGCGCGGGAGCTGCGCAACATCGTGATCCGCCTCACGACGAAACACGCCGGCCGGCGGGTCACCGCGGCCGAACTGCAGCCGGAGCTCGACCTTGAAGATCTCGACGTCGAGCTGCCGGGGCTCGCGGTCGGCCAGGACTTCAAGGTGGTGCTGGATGCCGCCAGGCGCCACCTGCAGCTGCACAAGAACTTCAGCCTCGACCACTCGCTCGCCCAATGGGAGCGCGGCTATATCGAGGCGGCGCTGATGATCACGCAGGGCAACCTCACGCAGGCGGCAAAGATGCTCGGCATTCATCGCACCACCCTCTACAGCAGGATGCAGAGCTACGGCGAAGCCGAGGACGCGGCGAAGGCGCCGCGGCCGGCCGCCAAGAGTCCATAGCGGCAACAACGGCGCGCCGCGGCGCCCTCGATGCGCGCGGCCCGGGGGACAACCATGTATTACAGCCATTTCGGACTGAACCAGGCGCCGTTCAAGATCACCCCGAATACGGAGTTCTTTTTCGCCGGCGGCAACCGCGGGCCGATCCTCGAGGCGCTGATCTACGCCATCACCCACGGCGAGGGCATCATCAAGGTCACCGGCGAGGTCGGCAGCGGCAAGACCATGCTGTGTCACATGCTGCCGACGCGGCTGCCGCCGCAGGTCGAGACCGTCTACATCGCCAACCCGAGCGTCTCGCCGGAGGAAATCCTGCACGCCATTGCGATCGAGCTGCAGCTCGCGGTGGACCGGAGCGCGCCGCGTCTCGATGTGATGCAGGTGCTCCACGATTTCCTGGTCAAACGCTATTCCGAGGGCAAGCGCGTCGTGGTGTTCGTCGAGGAGTCGCAGAGCATGCCGCTTGCCACCTTGGAGGAAATCCGGCTGCTCTCGAACCTGGAGGCGCGCAATGACAAACTGCTGCAGATCGTGCTCTTCGGCCAGCCCGAGCTCGACGAAACCTTGCGGCAGCCCAACCTGCGGCCGCTGCGCGAGCGCGTCACCCACAGCTTCCGCCTCGATCCGCTCGGCGCGGGCGAGATCCGCGAATACCTGATGTTCCGCATGCGCACGGCGGGCTACCGCGGGCCCGACCTTTTTTCGGACCCGGTGGTCAAGCAGGTCGCGCGCGCCTCGCTCGGCTTGACCCGGCGCGTCAACCTGATCGCCGACAAGGCGCTGCTCGCGGCGTTTTCGGAAAACACGCACACGGTTCGTCCCAAGCACATCGAGGCGGCGGTCCGGGACAGCGAGTTCAGCCAGGACGCGGGGCTGCAAGCCGCACCGCGTTTCCTGTGGGCTGCGGCGGTATTCGCAGCTGGCGCACTACTGGGGATCGGCGGGTATATGGTTTTCGGGCCTGGCACCCCGCGTTCCTCCCAGCAGGCGGTTGCTCCCGGGACTGGAGCGGTGTCGAGCAATCCAGCCCCGCGGGCCGAATCACAGACCCCTTCCGCTCCGGCAATCGGTGTCCAACCCTCTGAATCTTCTAAGACATCTCATGTCAAGTTGCGTCCTCAGGCACCGTCTGGGGTGGTCGAGGCTCCAGCCCGTGCCTCTGTTGCGGTGGGCCCGAGCAAGGACGTGACGGCGGGGCGCGCTAGCGTGATCGAAGTCACGACGGCAACGGAAACCGACTTACTTGAATCCCGGTTGGCCGCCACC
Organism: Betaproteobacteria bacterium; assembly: GCA_020028375.1. Lineage (GTDB taxonomy): Bacteria > Pseudomonadota > Gammaproteobacteria > Burkholderiales > SG8-41 > SG8-41. The sequence goes on from JAHZNX010000082.1 coordinate 5,825, forward strand.
GAACGGTGGCTTGCGACGGAATCGGGCAATTTATACAGCATCCAGCTGCTCGGGACGCCGGATGCAACACAGCTAAAGCTGCACCTCAATGACTTGTCCAAATTCGTTGAAATGAATAAGGTTTTTGTGTATCGTACTAGCGCAAACGGGCGCCCGTTGCTGACCTTGCTTTACGGCACGTTCAGCGACCGCCGCTCGGCACAGGATGTGCTAGAGAAATTGCCGGAAGGCCTCAAGGCCAACCAGCCGATCTTGCGCACGGTGGAGGGCATCCGCGGCGAACTCAGGCGGCAGCAGGCGTCCTGAGCACGGCGCCATCGGATTTGTGACGCGAATAGTGGGCTTTGCGCAGGGAGAAGCGATGGATCCGAAAACCGTTCCGCCGCATGCCGTAGCCGGAGCGCGCGCCCTGTCCGCACGGGCCGCCGCCGCTCTTGCCTGCTCGATGGTGCTGGCCGTTTCCGGCTGCGCCAACATCAAGCCCTATATACCGCCCTCCGAAGGCCACATCACGAGGCCCGAGGCCAAGCCCGAAGCCGACAAGGCCATCCCGCCGCCCGCCCGGGTGAGCGATCTCGTGCCGCCTCCCAAGCCGGCCGTCAAGCCTCAAACCTACAGCGTGGTCGTCAGTGAAGTGCCGGTGAAGGACCTGCTGGTCGCGCTCGCGCGTGACACCAAACAGAACATCGACGTGCACCCCGGTATCAGCGGGCTCGTCAGCTTGAACGCCGTCAACGAGACCCTGCCGGCGATCCTCGAGCGCGTCAGCAAGCAGTCCAACATGCGCTACCGCCTCGAGGGCAACACCATCGTCGTGTCGCCCGATACCCCGTATGTCAAGACCTACCGTGTCAACTACGTAAACATGGCGCGTGATATGAGCTCGACCATTGGCGTTTCCGGCGAGCTGACCGTGGTCGGTGGCGCCAGCGGGGGAGCCAGCGGTACCGCGGGCGGGGGCACAAGCGGCTCGAGTACGGTAGTGCGGACCGTTTCCAAGAACGACTTCTGGGACCAGCTGCGGGACAACATCCGCTCCATCCTCAATTCCACGCGCCTGCAAAGCCTGACCGCCGAGGCCAAGGGCGAGCGCCTCGCGCTGATCAAGCAGGAGCAGGAGATGCGGGTGAAGCAGATGGAAGCGGCGAGCCGCGCCGGGCAGGGCGCGTCTTCGCTGGCATCCTCGGTGGTCTCCACCAGCGGCGGCGCCCAGCAGCAGGCTTCCCTGCTTCCCGACGACGTGGTGGTAAACGCGATCTCCGGCACGGTGACCGTCAACGCGACCGAGAAGCAGCACCAATTGTTGCAGCAGCATATCGACAGCATCATCAACGCCATGCAGCGCCAGGTGCTGATCGAGGCCACCATCGTCGAAGTGCTGCTTTCCGAGAAATATCAGGGAGGCGTCGACTGGAGCCGGTTGCCGATCAGTCCCGGGAGCGGGCCAACGCTGCAACAGAATCTGACCAACCCTGGTTTTGGCACCGGGCTCAGCGGGGGCTCCGCTAACTTCTTCCAGTTTGGCTATGTCAACCCGACCTCCAGGGTCGGCAACATCAGCGCGATGGTGACGCTGCTGCAGGAGTTCGGCAATACACGGGTGCTGTCGAGCCCCAAGCTGATGGCGCTCAACAACCAGACCGCGCTGCTCAAGGTGGTGGACAACGTCGTCTATTTCGAGGTCAGTTCGTCGACCACCCAATCTCAAACGACCGCGTTGCAGAGCTTCACGACCACGGCGAAGACGGTGGCAGTCGGCGTCGTAATGAGCGTGACACCGCAGATCAATGAGGACGGCCGGGTCTCTTTGACCGTGCGGCCGACGGTGACACGTCTGAATCCGGACGCGCCATTCGTGCCCGACCCCAATCCCGCGCTGGCCAATCCGTGCGGTCCGGTGCCGCTCGGCACCTGCACCATCCCGGCGATCGTCAACAACGTGCCGCAAGTACAGGTGCGGGAAATGGAGTCCGTGTTGCAGGTTGGCAGCGGCCAGACGGTGGTCCTGGGCGGACTGATGCAGGACGGCGCGCAGCGGAGCCGCAAGCAGATTCCGGGAGCTGACGAGCTTTCGGCGGCGGGCGAGCTGTTGCGCTTTCGCGCCGAGAGCGCCATCAAGTCCGAGCTGATGATCTTTCTGCGCCCGATCGTCGTCGCCAATCCGTCCCTCGAGAGCGACGAGCTCAAGTTCTATCAGCGTTTCCTGCCCAAACCGGAACCCGCTCCAGCGAAGACCAGCGCCGCGCAATGAGCCTGTTGATGAAGGCCTTGGAAAAGGCCGCCAAAGACCGGATGGATGCGCGCGCCGAGCCCGTCGCCGTTGAGGCGGCGGCGCCCGCTCCGGCGGCAAAGGAACTTTCGCTGGAACCGATTGCAGCGGAAGCGCCCGCCGCGCCGAGGGCGGACGTCGCGCCGCGCCCGGTTGCCGCGGCCGCTCCTGCCCGCGAGCAGGCCCAGGCGCAGGCCAGCACCCTCATTCACGCCGCCGCTGCCAGCCGGCCCACCAGGCGAGGCGTGGTCGATTTCGTGCGCGCGTACCCGCTGCCGGTGCTCGGAACGATCGCCGGCGTATTCGCGCTCGGCTTCGGCGTCTACGTCTACCTGCAGATCGCGCATCCCGGGCTGTTCATCGAACAGCCGCCGCTCGCTCCTGCCAAGGGGCCGGCGGCACCGCTCGTCCAGGCGCCCGCTCCGGCCGGCCCTCTTCCAGCGGCTCCCCTGCTCAAGGAAGCCGCGGCCGAATCCGAGGCGGCGGCCCGGCGTCCGAAGCCGCAGCCCGCGGTCCCGGCC
>JAHZNX010000083.1 GCA_020028375.1 Betaproteobacteria bacterium
TACTGTGGTTCGTCGGCGACCTCGTCAACCGCGGCCCGCAGTCCCTCGAGACGCTGCGCTTCGTCAAGGGGCTCGGCGCACGCGCGGTCACCATTCTGGGCAATCACGACCTCAATCTGCTCGCGGTGGCGGCGGGCGTGCGCAAGCCTCACCGCGGCGACACCAACGACGGTATCCTCGCCGCGCCCGACCGCGACGAGCTGCTCACGTGGCTGCGGCACCGGAACATGATGTATGCGGGCGGCGGCTACGCGATGGTTCACGCGGGGCTGCTGCCGCAGTGGACCCTCGCCCAGGCGCTCGCCCTCGGGCGGGAGGTCGAGGAGGCGTTGCGCGCGCCCGATCACCGCGAGCTGCTGAAGAGGATGTACGGCAACGAGCCCCTGCGCTGGCGCGACGATCTCGCCGGCTACGACCGCCTGCGCATCATCGTGAATGCGATGACGCGCATGCGCCTTGCCACGGCCGACGGCACGCTCGAGCTCAATCACAAGCTGGGGCTCGACACCGTCCCGGCGGGTTATCTGCCGTGGTACGACGTGCCGGGACGCGCGAGCCGCGGTACGCCGGTCGTCTTCGGGCATTGGGCGGCGCTCGGCCTGCTCGTGCGCGAGGACGCGATATGCCTCGACAGCGGCTGCGTGTGGGGGCGCGCGTTGAGCGCCCTGCGGCTCGAGGACCGGCGGCTGTTTCAGTTGGACTGTGCGGAACTCGCGGGAACGGCGACCGAAGACTAGGGCCCAACGCGCGATTCGCGTTTCACGCTCACCAAGGTCTGGCGCCGAAAGCTTCCTGGTAGCGCTGCGCGACCTCGTCACGCGTGAAGCGATGGTTCTGGGCCCCGCGCTGCGCGATCTTGATCGAGCCGAGCAGCGACGCGAGCCGCCCGGTGACCGGCCAGTCGAGGCCGGCAGCGATGCCGTAGAGCAGCGCGGCGCGGTACGCGTCGCCGCAGCCGGTCGGGTCGAGCACCCGCTCCGCGGTGACGGGCGGGATCTCGAGGCGCCGGCCGCCGGTCATGACGATCGAGCCGCGCGCGCCCAGCGTCACCACCAGCGCTTTCACCTTCCGCGCCAGCGCCTCGAGCGTCTGGCCCGTGCGGTCCTGCAGCAGTTGTCCCTCGTAATCGTTGACCGCCACATAGCTCGCCTGATCGACGAACTCGGTGAGTTCCGCGCCGCTGAACATGGGCAGCCCCTGACCGGGGTCGAACATGAAGGGGATGGCGGCGGCATGGAACTCGCGCGCATGCTGCAGCATGCCTTCCCGCCCGTCCGGCGCGATGATGCCGAGCTCGACGCCCTTCGCCTCGTTCACGTGGTTCGCGTGCGAGTGGTTCATCGCCCCGGGATGGAACGCGGTGATCTGATTGTCGTCGAGATCGGTCGTGATGAACGCCTGCGCGGTGAAGGTGTCGGGGATCCGGCGGATGTGGCTCTGCGCCAGGCGCAGTTTCTGCAGCCGGTAGTCGTAGGGCTGGTAGTCATCCCCCACCGTCGCCATGATGAGCGGCTCGCCCCCCAGCAGCTTGAGGGTGTAGGCGATGTTGCCGGCGCAGCCGCCGAACTCGCGCCGCATGTCGGGCACGAGAAACGAGACGTTCAGGATGTGGAGCTGCTCCGGCAGGATGTGGTTCTTGAAGCGGTCGCCGAACACCATGATGGTGTCGTAGGCGATCGAGCCGCAGATGAGTGTGGGCATGGAGGCGACCGGGAGAAAGTCAGAAAATTATAACCGCACGATGGCCGCCGCCACCGACCTGGCGCGCGCCTCCGCTCGCGAGCGAAGCCGCTTATTTCAGCGCAGCAAGCGCTGCGTCGTAGTTGGGTTCCTGCTTGATTTCCGGCACGAGCTCCGAGTGCAGCACCTTGTTGTTCGCGTCGAGCACGATGACCGCCCGCGCTGTGACGCCCTTCAGGGGCCCGCTCGTGATGTCAACGCCGTACTTCGATTTGAAGTCCCCGCCGCGCAGGGTGGACAGCGTGACCACGTTGTTGACGCCTTCCGCGCTGCAGAAGCGGCCCGCGGCGAACGGCAGGTCGGCGGAGATGACCAGCACGACCGTATTCAGCAGCGCGCCCGCCTTCTCGTTGAAGGTCTTCGTGGACTTGGCGCACACCGGCGTATCGAGGCTCGGCACGATGTTGAGCACCTTGCGCTTGCCGGCAAAATCCTTGAGCCCCAGGTCCTTGAGATCCTTCGCGGTCAGGCTGAACTCGGGCGCGGTGTCCCCCTTCTTCGGGAAATTGCCGGCCACGGTGATGGGATTGCCCCCCAGCGTCACGCTCGCCATGTTCTTTCTCCTTTGCGCCCGCATATCCGGGCTGATTCGAGGGTTTGCAGTATGCCCCGCGCCCCATGCACGCGCAACAATGTAATATCCCCCCGGGGCGCGCCGGCGCGCAACCGGCGCCCTCGGGACCGATCAACTTCAACACCCAGGAGACGCCCATGCTGAAAGAGTTCAAGGAATTCGCAGTGCGCGGCAACGTCGTCGACATGGCGGTCGGCATCATCATCGGCGCTGCGTTCGGCAAAATCGTCGATTCGCTGGTGAAGGACGTGATCATGCCGCCGATCGGGCTGCTGCTCGGCAGGGTCGATTTCTCGAACCTGTTCTTTGTCATGAAACAGGGCGCACAGGCCGGACCCTATCTCACGGTCGAAGCGGCGCAGAAATCCGGCGCCGTGACCTTCAACTACGGCGTATTCCTCAACACGGTGATCTCGTTTGTGATCGTCGCCTTCGCGGTCTTCATCCTGATCCGCGCGATCAACCGACTCAAAATGCAGGCGGAGAAGAAGCCCGCCGCGACTCCGGAGGAAGTCGTGCTGCTGCGCGAGATCCGCGACGCGCTCAGGAAATGAGGGGAGTGACCGGCCCCGTCGGCGCGGCTTTCACCGGTTCCTAAAACAGCGCCTCTCGCGAGCGCCATTCCCGCCGGCTCAGCCGGGCCGCCACGTCAGGTCGAGATCGCGCGCCGCGCGCGCCTCGTCGAGCCGGCCGAGCGGCGTCGCGTGGGGCGCGCCCTTCACGAGCTGCGGGTCGCGCCGCGCCTCCTCCAGGATTTCCTTCATCGCCGCGACGAAGGCGTCCAGCGTCTCCTTCGATTCGGTCTCGGTGGGCTCGATCAGGAGGGATTCCGGCACGAGCTGCGGAAAATAGGCGGTCGGCGCGTGACAGCCCTTGTCGAGCAGGCGCTTCGCCACGTCCATCGCGGTGACGCCGGTCTTGTCCCGGAGCAGCTTCAGGGTGACGACGAACTCGTGGGTGGCGCGCCGCCCCGGGAACGCGATCTGGAAACCCGCGCGCCTGAGCTCCGCCATGAGATAGTTGGCGTTGAGCGTGGAGTAGTCCGCGACGCGCCGCATGCCCGCCGCGCCCAGCATGCGCATGTAGACGTAGGCGCGCAGCAGCACGCCCGCATTGCCGAGGTGGGCGCCAAGACGCCCGATCGTGAGCGGTGCGTCGCGCTCATCGAGCAGGCGAAAGCCCGCGCCCGCCTGCCCGATCACCGGCAGCGGAAGGAACGGCGCGAGCGCGGCGGTGACGCCGACCGGCCCCGCGCCGGGGCCGCCGCCGCCGTGCGGCGTGGAGAACGTCTTGTGCAGGTTGATGTGGATCACGTCGAAGCCCATGTCGCCCGGCTTCACCCTGCCGAGAATGGCGTTGAGATTTGCCCCGTCGTAATAGAGCAGGCCGCCCGCGCCGTGCACAATGTTCCCGATCCCGACGATGTGGCGCTCGAACACGCCCAGCGTCGACGGATTGGTGAGCATGAGCCCTGCGGTGCGCGGGCCGACGGCGCTCCCGAGCGCCGCCACGTCCACGTTGCCGTCGGCGTCGGTGGGGATCTCGCGCACCCGGTAGCCGCACATCACGGCGGAAGCGGGATTGGTGCCGTGCGCGGCGTCGGGCACCAGGATCTCGTCGCGCGCCGCATCCCCGCGCGAGTCGTGGTAGGCGCGGATCATGGCGACGCCCGCGAACTCGCCCTGCGCCCCCGCCATCGGCGCGAGGCTCACCTGCGCCATCCCCGTCACGCTCTTCAGCATCTCCTGCAGCTCGAACAGGCACGCAAGGAACCCCTGCCCGGTGTCCGCAGGCGCCCCGGGATGGCGCGCAAGAAATTGCGGCAGCATGGCGAGCGCGTTGCAGGCGCGCGGGTTGTACTTCATCGTGCAGGAGCCGAGCGGATAGAAATGCGTGTCGATCGAGAAGTTGCGCTGCGAGAGCCCGGTGTAATGGCGCACCGCGTCGAGCTCGGAGACCTCCGGCAACCCCGGCGGCCGCGCTCGCAATTGACTCCGCGGAATCTCGGCGACATTGCCCGGTCGGACCGGGACTCGCACTGCGCCGCGCCGGCCGGGCCGGGACCGTTCGAATATCAGCATCGAATCAGCCCCCGGGCTCCGCGGCAGACCGCGGCGGCAGCCCGATGACGCGCTCCAGCTCCGCGCCATAGCGCGCGATGTCGTCGCCGGTCCTGGTTTCAGTCGCGCACACGAGCAGCGCGTGCCCGAGCTCGGGGTAGTCCTGCTCGAGGTCGCAGCCGCCCAGAATGCGGTGCTCTCTCAGCGCCCTCAGCACGGGCGCGACCGGAACCGGCAGCCGGAGCACGACTTCGTGGAAGATCGCGCCGCTGAATGCGCGCGCGACGCCGCGGATGCGGGTGAGCCGGGCGGCGAGCGCGAGGGTATTGGCGTGGCAGGCGCGCGCGACCTCGGCGAGCCCGGCCGGTCCGAGCAGCGCCAGGTATAGCGTCGCCGCTGTCGTCATCAAGCCCTGGTTCGTGCAGATGTTGGAAGTCGCCTTGGCGCGGCGGATATGCTGCTCGCGCGCCTGCAGCGTCAGCACGTAGCCGCGCCTGCCGTCGCGATCCCGGGTCGCACCAACGATGCGCCCCGGCATCTGGCGCACGAGGTCCTTGCGGCACGTCATGAAGCCCAAGTACGGGCCCCCGCCCGCGAGCGGCACGCCGAGCGGCTGCCCGTCGCCCACCGCGATATCCGCGCCTTGCGGGCCCCATTCGCCCGGCGGCTTCAGGAGCGCGAGCGCGGTCGGATTCACGGCTGCGATCGCGAGCGCGCCGTTTGCGTGCGCCCAGTCGGCGAGCTCGTCCACCGGCTCCAGCACACCGAAGAAATTGGGTTGTGGGATCACCACGGCGGCGGGCTCGCTGCCCCTGAAGCGGCCGAGGGCCTCCAGGGCGGTTGCGCCCGTCCCGGGGTCGAAGGGGATCTCGAGCAGCTCGATTCCCTGGTTGCGCACGATGGTCCGCGCCACCTTGCGCCACGACGGGTGCACGGTGCGCGGCACCAGCACGCGCCGGGACGACTTGTGCGCGCGCACCGCCATCAGCACGGCCTCCGCCAGCGCCGATGCGCCGTCGTACAGGCTCGCATTGGAAACGTCAAGCGCGGTGAGCGAGGCCATCATGGACTGGTACTCGTAGAGCACCTGCAACGTGCCCTGGCTCGCTTCCGCCTGGTACGGGGTGTACGCCGAATAGAACTCCCCGCGCGTGGCGATCTGCCAGACTGCCGCCGGGATGTGGTGCTCGTAGGCCCCCGCCCCGATGAAATTGAGCCAGGTGCCGTCGCGCGCGGCGCGCTCGTGCATGAGCCGCGCAATCTCCATCTCGGAGAGCGCCGGCGGCATGCCGGCGAGCGCGTCGGCGCGCAGGCCGCGCGGAATCTCGTCGAACAGGTCGTCGATCGCGGCGACGCCGATCGCCGCCAGCATCGCGCGGGTGTCATCCTCGGTGTGCGGGATGAACGGCATTCAACGTTTTTCCGACTCGGCGAGCTTCGCGTACGCCGCGGCGTCAAGGAGACCCGCCAGCTCTGCGGGCTGCGAGGGCCTCAAGCGAAACAGCCACGCCGCGTACGGGTCGCGGTTCACGCGCTCCGGGCTGTCCGCCACCTCCGGGTTGGCGGCGATCACCTCGCCCGAAACCGGCGCGTAGATGTCGGCCGCGGCTTTCACCGACTCGATCACGGCGCACTCCTCGCCCTGCTTCACCTTGCGCCCCGCTTCGGGAGCCTGGATGAACACGATGTCGCCCAGCTGCTCCTGGGCGTGAAAAGTGATGCCGACCGCGACCGTTCCGTCGGCCTCGCTCCTCACCCATTCATGCGAGCGGGTGTATTTCAGGTTCGCGGGTGTCGTCATCTACCCTCCGAAATCTCCGTGCTCTCGGTATCTTCTGCGGCTCAGATTTGAATCAGGATCTTGCCGTGGCGCACGAACGGCGGTTTCACCGTTCGCGCCCGCAACCAATTGTCGCGCACCTCGACCTCGACAGTCTCCCCCGTCGGGACGGCGCGCGGCAGGCGCGCGAGCGCGATCGAGCGATCGAGCGTGGGTGAATAGCCGCCGCTCGTGATCTCCCCCATGCCGGCGCCGCAGCGAACCTTCTGATGATCGCGCATGACGCCCCGCTCGAGCAGTACCAGGCCGGTGAGTTGCCGCGCCGCCGGCCGCGCTTCGAGCGCGCGCGCGCCGATGAAGTCGCGCCCGCCCGCGCGCGCCACCGTCCACGCGAGGCTCGATTCGAGCGGAGTGACGGTCTCGTCCAGGTCATGGCCGTAGAGGCACATGCCGGCTTCGAGCCGCAGCGTGTCGCGGGCGCCGAGGCCGGCGGGGGCGACGCCTTGCGCCGCGAGCGCCTGCCACGACTCGGCCGCCTGCGCAACGGACAGCATGAGCTCGAATCCGTCCTCGCCGGTATAGCCGGTGCGGGAGACAAATATGCCACCGGCCTCCACCGCGTGGAATGGCGCAAGCCCTTCGGTCGCGGCCCGCAGCGGCGGATGCGCGGCCCACGTCTTCTCGCGCGCCCGCGGACCCTGCACCGCGATGATGGCGAGATCGCGGCGGGGCGCGAGGCTGATCCCGCTCCCGTGCGCGGCGCGCCGCGATTCGATCCACGCTACGTCCCGGTCGGCAGTGCCGGCATTGACGACGAGCCGGAAGCCTTCCCGGCCCAGGTCATAGACGATGAGATCATCGAGCACGCCGCCGTCTTCGCGGAGCATGCAGGAATACAGCGCGGCACCCGGCCGGGCGAGCTTCGCCACGTCGTTGGCGAGCAGCCCGCGCAGGAAATTGCGGGCAGCCGCGCCGTGCACGTCGACCGCCAGCATGTGCGAGACGTCGAACATGCCGGCGTCGCGGCGCACACGGTGATGCTCCTCGACCTGGGAGCCGTAGTGCAGGGGCATGTCCCAGCCCGCAAACTCGACCATCCTCGCGCCGAGCGCACGATGGGCGGCGTTGAGCGGGGTGCAGCGGCGCGCAGCCTGGATCGTGCTCATCGCGGGATGCCGGAAAGCGTCACGGCGTGGTCGCGGCTCGCGATTAATGAGCCTTCGGTAAATGGCGGACAGCACATTTACCGCTGCCCATTCCCCCTCTCCGCTCGGGAGAGGGGGAAGGGGTGAGGGGTCGAGCGGCGTCAGGCATTTTCACGACGCTCGTCAGGGTGGCGGAGCGGGCAGGAGATCGAGGCGGAAGCCCGCGGGGCTGAGATCGCCGGTATCGAGGTCGAGCCGGACCGTGATCTCGGCGTTGGCGGGCAGCCCCGATGCGACATCCTCGCCGCGCTCCAGGTACTCCTTTGGCAGGAAGACGCGCCGCGCCAGCGTGTGCTCCTTGGTGTTGGTGAGCACGAGGTCGAGCGCGGGATAGCCGAGATCGTGCCCGGCGTGGTTGCGCAGCGTCGCGGTGAGTTGGATCAATCCCGGCCGCGCGGGGTCGGTCACCTGCAAGTCGGATGCTTCGATCGCGATCAGCCGCGGGCGTTGCGGCGGGAGCACCTTGCATTGGAGCGCATCGCACAGCTTCACGAGGTAGGGTTTGAGCACGGGGTAGTGCACGGCCAGGTCGGCGCGGTAGTAATAGGCGGCCTGCCCGGCGAGCGCGAATACTAGCAGCGCGGCCCCCACCGCCCACAGCCGGTCGCGCCGCATCTGGGCGGGATCGGCGAACAGCTGCTCGTCGAGGGAAAGCTGTTCCGGCTCCGGCCCGTAATCCTTCCCTCCCCCTGCCGCCTCGGGCGCGCGCGCCGGCGCTCCCTGCGGCGCCGCGGCCATCTGCGCGGGCTCGACCGGCTCGAGCCGGAAGGCGCCTGATTCGCCTGCGCGTCCCTCCGCCGCGTCCGGCGCGGTCTCCGGCAGCGCAGCGAGCGCCCTGAGACCGTCGAATACAGTTGCGCAGCGGCCGCAGCGCACCTGGCCCTGATGGACCTGCAGCTGCTCCGGCGTGACGCGGAAGTGGGTTCCGCAGGCCGGGCACTGGGTAATCATGCCGGTTGCCACGAACCTAGAGTCCCTAACATGATGAAACACGCGTGCGTTGCGAGCCAAAATCGGTGATGGCGCGAAGCGAGGTGCAGCCAATATGTCGATATTGGCAAGCCGAGCGACAAAGTCAGCGCCGATTTTGGCCGCAACCCCGGCGCAGGCATCAGAATATCCAATGGCATCTCTGGGGCTGGCACGAGTTTTGGCCCATGGCTTTGTCGCAAGTCCCTTGCTTAGTCGGTCTAAGCGGCGGGCCTTGCTTCGCGCCCTGAGCCAAAATCGTGACAGCGCATCGCGCGTTTCATC
>JAHZNX010000084.1 GCA_020028375.1 Betaproteobacteria bacterium
CGGCGCGGTCGGCGAATTGCTCGCCGAGTACCCGGGGGCGGATGGCCGGCAATTGCGCGCGCTGGTGCGCACAGCGCTGCGCGAGCGCACCGAAGGCCGCCCGCCGCGCAACTACAGGGCCCTTTATCAGGCGCTGCGCGCCCTGATCGAAAAGGCTTGATGTCGGCTGATATACTTTCGCGCCTATGCATGCGGCCACGGTTGAACTCGTAGTCGGCCTGGTTTCGATCAGCGACCGCGCCTCGCAAGGCGTCTACAAGGACGAGGGCCTGCCGGCGCTCGAGGAATGGCTGGCCAAAGCGGTCGCGTCGCCGCCGGTGCGCGTCGTGAAACGGTTGATCCCTGATGAACGGCCCGCCATCGAGGCGGCATTGAAGGAGCTGGTGGACCGGGTGGGCTGTCATCTTGTCCTCACCACAGGCGGCACCGGCCCGGCTCCGCGCGACGTGACGCCCGAAGCCACGCTCGCCGTCGCCGACAAGGAGATGCCGGGATTCGGCGAGCAGATGCGGCAAGTCAGCCTCAGGTTCGTGCCGACCGCGATCCTGTCGCGGCAGGTCGGCGTGATCCGCAAGCAGGCGCTGATCTTGAACCTTCCCGGCCAGCCGAAAGCGATCAAGGAGACGCTCGAAGGCGTCAAGGACGAGGGCGGCAAGACCATCGTCAACGGCATCTTCGCCGCCGTGCCCTACTGCATCGATCTCATCGGCGGACCGTACATCGAGACCCACGACGCTGTCGTGAAGGCCTTCCGCCCGAAGTCGGCGATCCGCCCGAAAACTGGAACTTAGCCGCCAAGACAGGCGGGGCAATAACAGCCGGGAACGCCCGTGTATACCGAAAAAATCACCGTGCGCGTGACGGAAACCAGGCAGACCCTGGAGGTCGTGGTGTTCAGCAAGCGCGCCGATGTGATCGAGGTGGTGATCGGCGAAGGCGTGCACAACATGAAATGCGCGCTGACGCCGACGCGCAACGGGCTCGCCTACGCGGGCTCGGTGATGGGACGGGAAATCGTGTACGAGCGCAGTCGCGAGCAGGTCCAGGCCGACATCGACCGGTTGAACCCGAATCTGCGCAAGCCCGGCCGGCGCTGACGGGTCTTGGCGGTTGAATGGAGAAGCTGCTCGAAACGATCGAGATCGAAACCGGGAAGAACCCCGCGGCGAGCGTGATCTGGATGCACGGCCTCGGCGCGGACGGCAGCGACTTCGTCCCGATCGTGGAGGAGCTCGAGCTCGACGGGACCCCGGGGATCCGATTCCTGTTCCCGCACGCGCCGATGCGACCGGTCACGATCAACAACGGCACCGTCATGCGGGCTTGGTACGACGTCTCGCTCGGCGACCTCGAGGGGAATTCGCGCCGCGCCGACGAGCGAGGCGTGCGCGAATCGCAGGCGCAAATCACGGCGCTCCTCGAGCGCGAGGAAAAGCGCGGCATCGAGCCGGAGTGCATCGTGCTCGCGGGGTTCTCGCAGGGAGGCGCGATCGCGCTCCAGGCCGGGCTGCGCTACCCGCGAAAGCTGGCGGGCGTGATGGCCCTCTCCACCTATCTCCCGCTCGCGGAGTCCCTGTCCCGGGAAGCCGCCCCCGCCAACAAGGCGACGTCCATATTCATGGCGCACGGTATTTACGACCCGGTCGTCCCGCTCGTAATGGGCGCGGGCTCCATGACATTCCTGACCGGGCTCGGCTACACCGTCGAGTGGCGTCAGTACCCCATGCAGCACTCGGTGTGCCCGCAGGAGATCCAGGACATCGGCGCGTGGCTGCGCAAAGTTCTGTGAGCGGACCGCTCGCCGGCGTGCGCGTGATCGACCTCACCACGGTGGTGATGGGCCCGTTCGCGACCCAGATCCTCGCCGACCTCGGCGCGGACGTCGTCAAGGTCGAGTCTCCCGAGGGCGACGTGTTGCGCCAAATCGCTCCCATGCGGCACCCCGGCATGGGCCACATCTTCCTCCACCACAACCGCAACAAGCGCTCCCTCGTGCTCGATCTCAAGCAGCCGGCCGGGCGGGAAGCCCTGCTGCGGCTCGCCCGGCCCGCCGACGTCCTGATCTATAACGTCCGGCCGCAGGCGATGCGGCGGCTGCGCCTCGGCTACGCCGACGTGGCGGCCGTCAATCCGCGCATCATCTACGTCGGCGCCTACGGCTACGGCGAAGGCGGGCGCTACGCCGGGCAGCCCGCGTATGACGATCTCATCCAGGGCATGGCGGGGCTGCCGTCGATCTTCGCGGACGCGGGCGCGGACCGGCCGCGCTACGTTCCGACCGCGATCGCCGACCGCATCACCGGCCTCGCTGCGGTCAACGCCGTGACGGCAGCGCTGTTTTGCCGCGAACGCACCGGCAAGGGGCAGGCCGTCGAGGTGCCGATGTTCGAGACGCTCGCCCACATGGTGCTCGGCGACCACATGTCCGGGCACACGTTCGAGCCGCCGCTGGCGCCGTTCCGCTACGAACGCATGCTGGCGCCGCACCGCGCGCCCTACGCGACAAAGGACGGCTACGTGTGCGTCCTCATCTACAACGACAAGCACTGGCGCAGCTTCTTCAAGCTGATCGGGCGCGAGGAGATGTTCCAGTCCGACCCGCGCTTCGCGAGCCAGGAAGCGCGCTCCCGCAACATCGGCGAGGTCTACGCATTCGTCGCCGGGCAGATGGTGGGTCGCACCAGCGCGGAATGGCTGCGGCTGCTGAAGGAGGCCGACATACCCGTGGCGCCGCTCAATTCGATCGAGGATATCCTCGACGATCCGCACCTCCGGGAATCCGGGTTCTTCGTCATGACCGAGCACCCGACCGAGGGCCGGCTGCGCATGATGGCGGCGGCGGGTACGTGGTCGCAAACACCGCCGGGCAGGCTTCGCCCCGCGCCGCGTCTCGGCGAGCACAGCGTTGAGATTCTCCGGGAAGCGGGCTACGCCGACGCCGAGATCGATGGGTTAATCGCGAGCGGCGTTACCCGGACGCCCCAGGGCCCTGTTCCATGACCTTGTACTTGACCCAGTCGAAATCCTCGCCGCCCTCGGCCAGCCCGACCGGCGTCAGCCGATAGGATTTCTCGCTCACCATCATGTCGAGGCCGTCGCGGCCGTTGAAGAGGCCGTTGCGCATGATGACGCCGACCTCGCCCTTGGCGTCGGGCCCGGTGGGCAGCAGGATCGCCCGCTCCGCTTCGCGGTCGGCGGCCGTGAAGGACAGCGTCTGGGCGAGCGAGATCTTTACCGGGATCACGGTCCGGGTCAGGACCTGGATCCCGACGTGCCGCTGCTGCTGCTCGTCGCGCACGATGCGGCGGATCAGGCCGATGCCCCAGTAGCGGGACGCCTCGCTCTGAATTCCGATCAGCGTGCCGACCCTGATCCAGTCGCTCGTGACCGAGGGGATGACGGCGCCGTAGCCGCCATCGCTCACGTCTTCCACGATCCAGCTTTCCCCGGAGCCCGCGGGCTGGCTCAAGCTGAAGTCGAGCGTATCGTCGTCGGAGGGGTCGAGCGTCTTGAGAATGTCCCGGAGCCCCGGCACCACCGTGATGCGGCCGGCGGAGGGGCGCCGCTCCGAGCTGCGCGCCGGCGGATTCTCCGACCAGTACTGGGCGAGATGCCGGAACGTGCCGATCACGTTGTCCTTGCCGTAGTCGCCGCCGAGATTGACGGCCTGCGGCACCGCGCCCGACTGCTGGATTCTCCCGATCAGCTGGTTCAGATCCGCCAGCCCCTTGCCGGCGCCGAAGTAACGCAGCGAGGGCCTGGCCGCCGCCCCCTTGAACAGCCGCACCGCCGGGCCGGGAGACGCCAGGTCGACGAAATGAGTGCAGCCGTCCGGCTTGCCCGAAATCCGGAATGCGGCCGCAAGACGCGCCGCCGCCCGCTCGGCGATCTCCTGGCGCAGCGGCGGCAGGCCTTCGGGCGACGAAGCCGAGAACATCATCGCCGTGAGAAATTCGCGCCGGACGGTGCTCTCGCCCGCGGTGCCGGGATAAAGCGCGACCGCGCCGTCGGCAAACCCACTCTGCTCGGCGATCGCGTAGGCCTGCGCGAGCTCCGTCCAGATGCGCCGCTCGACCGGGCCGTAGCGCAGCAATCGCCACTTGACCTGATACGTGAGCGCCCGGATGGCGCGGGCAACGATCACCGGCAGGCTCTTCCTGATGATGGTCATGCCGATCAGCCCGTCCTCGTACTGCTTGACGCAGCGGAGGTAGCCGTCGCCCAGCTGGCGCCACAGGCCGAAGTTCGCGTTCCACAGACGGTTCTCCTGGAACTTCTGCAGGCGCGGCATCGAAAGATAGTCCTGCGACAGCTTGCGCGCGTGGCTCCTTGCCGCCGCATCGAGGAGGTCGATGTTCTCGAAGCGCTGGTTGAGCTTGAACTCGCCGGTCTGGTTGATGGAGTCCAGCCAGTAGCTGATCTCCTCGAGCGCCTTGGCGGGATCGTTCGACGGCAGCGCGTCGATGATTTCGCGCGCCCGTTTCGCGTCGGACATGGGGTGATCGACCCTGCCCCCCAGCCAGTTCATTGCCATGCGCCCACCTGGATTCGCGGCATTGCGCCGTGTGACCGGTTCCTGTCAGGAACGGGGGATTGTAGTGCAACGTCCCGGAGCGAACCAGTTCCGGCTCCGGCTCACTCGGCGTGCTGCGTGACCTTGAACCGCGCCCAGTAGAAGTCGTCGCCGGCCTCGAGCGTGCGCAAGGGCTCGAGCCGGTAGTTCCGGCGTTGCAGCGTCATCTCGAGGCCGTCGCGGCCGTTGAAGATGCCCTCGCGCAGCAGCACCTCGACCTCGCCCCGCGCGTCGGGCTTGACGGTGAGAAGTATCGCCGTCTCCTCCCGGAGGTCGAAGTTGAGCGCCGACATCGTATTGGCCTTCGAGATCGTGATCGGGACGGCGGTCTTCGTCAGCACCTGGATGCCGACCCGCCGCTGCTGATGCGCGTCGCGCGTGATGCGGCGGATGACGCCGATGCCCAGGTACTCGGAGATCTCGCTCTTCATCCCGATCAGCGCGCCGACTTTGACCCAATCGATCTTCTGGGGCGGGACGATCGCGCCGCAGCCGCTGTCGCTCACGTTCTCGACGATCCAGCTCTCGGCGGTTGGGTTCCCGCTGAAATCCCCCGTGCTGACGGTGGCGGACGGGTTGAGCATGCCGAACACCTGATCCGCCCCGGGCACTACCGTGATGCGGGTGGCAGTTGGGCGGCGCTCCGAGCCGCGCGCGGGCGGTGAGTCCGACCAGTACTGGGCCAGGTGCCTCAATACCGGAATAACCTCATCCTTGTGGTAGTTCGTGCCGAGGCCGTAATCATGCGTGACGCCGCCGCGCGCGGCGACCTGCTTCGTCAGCCGGTCGAGCCCGGCGAGCGCTTTCCCGGCGCCGAAGTAAAGCAGGCCGGATTCCGCGGCGCCCGACACCAGTCGCGCCGGCGGCCGGGGCGCGGCGAGATCGAAGCTGTGGGTGCAGCCCTCGGCCTCCGTCGACAGCAGGAACGACTCCGCGAAGTGCGCCACGGTGCGCTCGGCGATCTGCTGCTTGACCGGCGTCAGGCCGTCGAGCGATGAAGCGGGAAGCATCAGCGTCTTGAGAAACTCGCGCTTCACCGTCGTCTTGGGATGCGGGACGGGATAGATTCCGATTGCCTTCTCGGACAGGCCCTTATCCTCCGCGAAACGATAGAGCAGCGCGAGGTGGGTCCATATCCGCCGTTCGACGAGCCCGTAGCGCAGCAGCGTCCACTTCAACTGCATGGCCAGCGCGCGCAGCGCGCGCGCGACGATCGCCGGCAGCACCCTCTCGGCGGCGGACGCGCCATCGAATCCGCCCACGCATTCCTTGATGCACCGGACGTAGGCTTCGCCCAGTTCCTTGTAGTAGCCGAACGCCGCGTTCCACAGGCGGTTTTCCTGGAACTTCTGCACGCGCGGCGTGGTGAGGTACTCCTGCGTAAGCTCCTGCTGGTGGCGCCGCGCCGCGCCGTCGAGGAGATCCACGCACTCGTAGCGCCGGTCGACCTTGAAGCCATCGGCCTGGTTGAGGGACTCGAGCCACTCGGCAATCTTCTCGAGCGCCATGGTCGCGTCCTGGTCCGGCAGCTCCGCCACGACCTGGCGCGCCTGTACCGGGTTCGCCATCGGGTGGTCAATGATGCCACCCGGCAATCTCAGTGCCATGTTCTATCCTGAGCCGCGTCGTCCAAGTAGATCGGTTGTGCGAAAGAAATTGTAGTGTACTCGCGCAGCGCTCAAAGAGCGATTCCCCGGGCCGGATCCGGTTCCTCACTCCCCGTGCATCAGGGCTGCGGCGCGGCCGCGGGCGGCCTCCGACATCAAACCGGTAAAACCGTTCTCATCGCATCGGCCGCCAGCGCGTCTCCGGGGTCAGATCCCCAAACACATGACGTTTGGGGCGCGTCGACGGGTGGAAGAGGGGCCCCTCTGGGGATCCGACCCCGGAGACGCGCATGGGATCGGCATGGGAACGACGCGCCCACGATCGGCTCCACGGTCGCATCCCGCAAGCGGGTCCCTGCTCAACGTTTCGCCGATACCTCTTCCGCCCTCCGCGCGCTACATTCCAGCCTCGGCCTCTATTGCGGCGCGCCTTCCGCGCGCCACATCGAGGCCGGAGAGTATTGCGATCCCGATGACGAAGAATGCGCCGGTCATCAGCATCGCGAAGCGGTGGTCGCCGAGAGTTACCCATGTCACGACGCCGTATGTCACGGGCCCGAGAATCGCGGAAAGCTTCACCGCGAGCCCCCACAGGCCGAAGAATTCGGCGGTGCGCGCAGGCGGGCTGAGGTAGCCGACCAGGGCGCGGCCGGCCGACTGGCTCGAGCCGAGGCACAGCCCGACGAGGTTCGCGACGATCCAGAACAATGTCGCCCCCTCGGCCATCCATGCCAGCACCACCGCGAGCAGCCAGCCCACCATCGTGATCACGAGGGTCCGCACGTGCCCGATGCGGTCCTGCACGTAGCCGAACGCGAAGGCGCCCACCGCCGCGGTGACATTCACCACCAGGATCAGGAAGAGTGTGTCGCGCGTGGTGAATGCCATGACCTCCTGGGCGTACACGGCGGCGAGCGCAACCACGGTCTGGATGCCCGCCTGGTAGAACACGACGCACACCAGGAAGCGCCACAGGTCCGCGTGGTGGCGCGCATGGCTCACCGAATCCAGGACTCGAGCGAAGGCGCTCCTCACGAGATCGGAGGCCCCCGCGACCGGTTGCGCCCGTTCCTGCAGGAACACGAACGTGGGCAGGCTCGCGACGGCGAAGAGGGCCGCGGTGATCAGCATGGTGACGGGCACGAACTCGGCGGCGGTCGCTCCCTGCGCCTGCGCGTGCGACACGTAGACGAGACACGCGCCGAGCGCGACGAGACCGCCGCAGTAGCCGAGGCTCCAGCCCCATCCCGACACCTTTCCCATCGCCTCGCCGCGCGCGATCTCCGGCAGGAACGCCGCGATCAAATTCTCGCCGCTGCCGAAGAAGAAATTGGAGAGAATCACCAGCGCGACTCCGAGCGCAAGCTCCCCCTCCCCTACGAGCGCGAGCCCCGCGGTGAACACGACGCACCCCGCCGTGGTGAAGAGCAGCAGCCGCTTCTTCGCCGAGTGCGCGTCGGCATAGGCGCCGATCACCGGGGCGGTCACCATGATGAGCGCATAGGACGCCGCGAGCGCGGCAGTCCAGGCAAACGTCGCCCACGGCGCGTTGCCCGCCACCACGGCGACGAAATAGGCGTTGAAGACCGCGGTGATGACGACGGTGGTGTAGCCGGAGTTGGCGAAGTCGTACATCGCCCAAGAAAAAACCTCGCTTGGGCGTACGCCGGGAGCGAGGTTTTTTCCTAACGCAGAATCACTCAATTTGAGAATCCGCGGGCCCGTCCGAGAACGCGTATTCGGCGAAAGGGGTTGCCGACCACCTGAAGCAGCCGCCGCGACAACCTAGCGGATGCTTCTCATTTCAGCAGTCCCATGCGCTTGGCGATTTCCAGGTACTCCTTGCTGCGCTCCTTCATGAACGCCGCGTTTTTGTCGTAGGGAACGTCCACGACCTCATAGCCGCCGTCGGCCATCCACTTGAGGATCTGCGGGTCCTTGTTCAGCTCCGCCATCATGTCGGAAACCCTTTTCCGCGCATCGAGCGGCGTGGGCTTGGGCACTGCGACGCCGCGATAGGCGCCGTCCACCCACTTGATCCCGAGTTCCTTGAATGTCGGCACGTCGGGAAACTCCGGATGACGCCTGTCCAGGGCGACCGCCAGCATCCGCATCCTCCCTCGCTGCTGGATCACGACCGGCAGGTAGTTCATCGCGCCCGTGACGTGCTTGCCGAGCACCGCCGTGACCAGCTCGCCGGTGCCCTTGAATGGCACATAGGTGCTCTTGACGTCGGCGTACAGGTTGAATTTCTCGTGCGCGAGGTGATTGGCGGAGAAGGTCGCTGACCCGCCGAAGGCCAGCGCGCCGGGCTTGGCCTTCGCCGCCTTCACCAGATCGCCGAAGGTCTTATACGGGCTGTCGGCGGCCACGATGATCGCGTCCGCCGTGTAGTGAAACCAGTAGACCGG
>JAHZNX010000085.1 GCA_020028375.1 Betaproteobacteria bacterium
GACCGCGTGCGCGAGTTCGCGGCGGCTGAAGGCGCCCCCGTGGTGGCGATCTGCGCGGCGCTCGAAGCGGAGATGGCCGACATGGCCGAGGAGGACAAGAAGGCGTTTCTCGCCGACATCGGGCTCGAGGAGCCCGGCCTCGACCGGCTCGCGCACGCGGCCTACGACCTGCTCGGGCTGCAGACCTTCTTCACCACTGGCCCCAAGGAAACCCGCGCCTGGACCATCCACAAGGGTGAGACGGCGGCGCAGGCGGCCGGCACTATCCACACCGATTTCGAGCGCGGCTTCATCCGCGCGGAAGTGATCGCATGCGAGGACTTCATCGCGTGCGGGGGCGAGCAGGGCGCGAAGGAAGCCGGGAAGATGCGCCTGGAAGGCCGGGACTATGTCGTGCGCGACGGTGACGTCATCTTTTTCCGGTTTGCCGTGTAGGAGCGGGTTTCTTCAGGCGGCCAGCGCGAGGCGCGGCCGCGCCGGGGCGAGGAGCGATTCGATGATGTGCGCGACGAGGCGCGCGGTCACCCCGTTGCGGTCGCAATAAGGGTTGTATTCGGCGATCTCCAGCGCAACGAACGACGGATCGTGCGCGAGGCGCGCAAGCGTTTCGCGTAGTTGGGCGCCGCGGATGCCGCCCGGAACTGCGATACCCACGCCGGGCGCATCCTTTGGGTTGATGGCGTCGAGATCGAGGGATACGCCGTAGCCGCCGGCGTCAGCGCCCGCGATGGCGAGCGCATCGTCCATGACGGCGGAGAGCCCCCGGCGCTCCACCTCGCGCATACGGAACACCCGCACGCCCAGGCGGTGGAGCAGCGCGGCTTCCCCGCATTCGAAGCTGCGCACGCCGACGAGGCAAAGCCGCTGCGGATCGAGGATCTCGATTCCTGCCGCCGCGAGCCGCGGATCACCGTAGCCGAGCAGGCTCGCGACCGGCATGCCATGCAGCATCCCGCTCGGGGTCGTCTCCGGGGTATGGGCGTCCATGTGGGCGTCTATCCAGACGAGCCCCAATGGCCCGCGCGGGGCGACCGCCCGGGCGACTCCCTTCCACGTGCCGATGGCACAGGAGTGATCCCCGCCCAGTACGACGGGCAACCGGCCGCGCGCGACGAGATCATGGATGCGGCGGCCAAGCTGCGCGCTGACGGCGCGGATTGCGGGTATCGGTCCGGCTCCGGATGACGGCTGGATCGTGGCGTTCCAGGCGGTGTCGAGCCCGGATTGCTGAAGCCGGGAAACGAGTCCGCCTCTGCGCAGCGCTTCCGGCCCGTCTGCGCAACGCGCGTCGCGAGCGCCTGCGCCGCAGGCGACCCCGACGATGCGCACGGGCCGCTCTTTACGCGGGCGATGCGGCTGGTTGACGTCTATGCTTGCGCCTCCACCTCGGCTTCTGGACCTCGCGTTTAGAGCGGCGCCGGCGGCAGAGGTTCACTGTGTGCCCGCTCCGGGCACAAAGCCGTGACGCATCGTGCTCTCCGAAACCACGCGCGACCACAGGAACTGCTTCAGGTAGTCGGTCCCGCCGGCCTGCACGCCGGTGCCCGAGAGCCGCACGCCGCCGAAGGGCTGCGCAGCGACCCGCGCGCCGGTGATGCGCCGGTTGAGATAGAGGTCTCCCACCCGGAAGCGCTCGCGCGCTGCCGCGAGGTGCGCCGGGAGGCGGGAAAATACTCCGCCCGTGAGCGCGTAGTCCGAGTCAAGCGCGATTTCCAGCGCCTGCTCGAAGCTCGCGGCCTGCATCACCGCGAGTACCGGCCCGAATATCTCCTCGCGGGCGAGGCGATGATGCGGCTTGATGCCGGTGAAGATCGCCGGCGGGACGTAAAACCCGTCGCCGGGCACCGTGCCCAGATAGAAGAGCCGGCCTTCGCGCTTTCCGGTCTCGATGTAGCGCAGCGCCTTTTCCTGCGCCGCGCGTGTGATGACGGGCCCGAACGCATAGCGCGGGTCCTCGGGGGGGCCGTAGGGGTGGGCGGCGAGCGCGGCAGCGAGCCGCGCGACGAGCCGGTCGTGCACGCGACCCACCGCGATCACGCGCGAACACGCCGAGCATTTCTGCCCCTGGTAGCCGAAGGCGGATTGCAGCGTGTGGACGACCGCCTCGTCGAGATCGGCATCTTCGTCCACGATGATCGCGTTCTTGCCGCCCATCTCGCAGACGACGCGCTTCACGTGGCTCTGGCCGGGGACGGTGCGACCCGCGCGTTCCAGGATCGCGAGCCCGACCTCGCGCGAGCCGGTGAACGCGATCACGTGCACCTGCGGATGGCTCACGAGGAAATTTCCGATTTCGGCGCCGTGCCCCGGGACGAGCTGGCAGACTTCCGGCGGGAAGCCAGCCTCGAGCAGCAGCGCGTGCAGCTTGTGCGCCACGATCAGCGCGGGGGCGGCCGGCTTCATCACGGCGCAGTTGCCGGTGACGAGCGCTGCGCTCGTCATGCCGGTGAGAATCGCAAGCGGGAAATTCCACGGCGCGATGACCGCCGCCACGCCGCGCGGCTCGTAGCGCGTGTGGTTGAGCTCCCCGGGAAAGCGCTGGGTCGGCCGCCAGCCGCCGAGCGCTGCGGCCTCGGCGGCGTAGTACCGCAGGTAGTCGATCGCCTCGGCGACGTCGGCATCGGCCTCGCGCCAGTTCTTGCCCTGCTCGAGAACCTGCCACGCCGCGAGCTCGGCGCGCCGCTCCAGCATGATGCCGGCGGCGCGCAGCGCACACTCGATCCGGTGCTCGACCGCCGTGTCGCGCCACCCCGGGAAGGCCGCAACGGCGTTGGTGAGCGCGCGCTCCGCGTGGGAGCGTGCTGCAAGCTCGACGTGCCCAAGGGTCTCGTCGGGCCGCGCCGGATTGAGCGAGCGCTGATCGGCGGCGGCCGGCCCGGGCGCACCGGGAATGGCGAGCGGATAGCGCGCACCGAGCTCGCCCCGAACCTTCGCGAGCGCCCGGGCGAACGCTTCGCGGTTGGCGGTCCGGCTGAAGTCCGTCAGGGGGGTGTTCGCGAATGCGGGCTCCGCGGGCCGCGCGGTGGCGTCGGGGGCGGGCGGCGCCACCGGAGCAGCGAGCAATACGTCGATGTCCTCGCCGTCGGCATACGTATGACGCAGCACCGAGGTGCTGGCCGTGTTCTCGAGCAGGCGCCGGATCAGGTAGGCGATGCCGACGACGAGGTCTCCGGTCGGCACGTACACGCGCAGCGGCAGATTCATGCCCGCGAGCGCGTGCTGCAGCGGCCCGGCCATGCCGTAGAGCACCTGGATCTCCCAGTCCTCGCGCTTCACTCCGAGGCGCTGCGCCAGCGCGGCGGCCGATACGGCGCCGCCGCGCACGGGCCCATTCAATCAGCTCGGCGAGGTCGCGCCCGGTCTCGGGCAGATACGACTGCAGCGCGATGCCGGGCAGCCAGTCGCGCCCGGGATGAGCGTCCGCGAGCGCGCGGAAGATCCGCAGGACCAGCGGCTTCAGCTCGTAGTGCTCCATGTCTACCGTCAACGCCGCGCGCGCGCGCGCCACCTCCGCGAGCAGGGGCTCGAGGCGCGTCAGCACGCGTTGCTCGGCGCCAGCGGCATCCAGCGGATCGAAGCGCGGCGTGAGCGCTGAGAGCTTGAGCGAAAGGTGTGGCACGACACCGGCGGCCTGCTGCCAGCGCACGAGCTCGAGGTAGCGCGCGACGTATGTTTCAGCCTCTGCCTCTGCGAGCACCGCCTCGCCGACCGCGTCGAGCGTGGCGAGCGCGCCGCTCGCCGCGAGCGTTGCGAGCGTATCCCGGACCGCGCTTGCGCGCTCCTCGACCAGAAACAACCGCGCCGTGCGGGCGACGTTCGCGCGCACCGCCCATGCGAGCGCCGGCTGATTGCCGAGCTTGAGGAGCCTCCCCCACACTCCCGCGAGTTCGTGTCCTCGGAGATAGGCTTCGAAGTGGTCGGCGATCTCTGCGGCGCGGTCGAGTTGCGGCAGCGCGTCGATGAACTGAAACAGCGCGGTGCGCAGCCCTTGGTCGGCGAGCGCCCGCTGCAGCAGCGCGCCGCGCACGCCGCCGGCGCCGAAGAGCGGCGGGGGCGCCTGCACCGCGTCGCGGTAGAGCTGGCTGCCGATTTCGCGGATCAGCGGTTCGAGCCCGGTTTCCTGTGACGCGGACACAGCCTCTCCCTGTCAACGAATATTAGACCCGAAAGCCCGTGGCAGAATTCGGCTGATGGCGTGTGCCGCCATGTAGAATCCGGTGCCCGGGCCGGTCGGAACCGCCTGGGACCATGGAAGGGAGGATGCCGTCATGGCTCAACTGAAGCTGCCAGCCCTGGATCCGGTGCAAGTACCGCCGCGGGTCGGGTCGGCTTACCCGGAACCGTTCAAGTCGCGCGTCTCCGCGCGCCGCAAGCAACGGCTCGGTGATGCGCTGGGGCTCAAGAATTACGGGGTCAACCTCACGACGATACCGCCGGGCGCGGTGTCCGCGCTGCGTCACTGGCACTCGCACGAGGATGAGTTCATCTACATCGTGAGCGGGGAGCTCGTCCTCGTAACCAATGATGGCGAGCAGCGGCTGACGCCCGGCATGTGTGCGGGCTTCCCCGCGGGAAGAGCGGACGGCCATTGCCTCGTCAATCGCACGCAACGCGATGCCGTCTTTCTCGAGGTGGGCGACCGCCGCCCGGAGGATGCCGTGACCTATCCCGACGACGACATCGCGGGGCGGGCAACGCCTCAGGGACGGCGCTTCACGCGGAAGGACGGCACTCCATATTAGGGATCGATGCGGGGATCGAGTAGTACCCGCGGGAGCGAAATGTTCACCAAACTCTCTTGCGATTGACCACTCGGAGGCCCATGATATACGTCCGGACAGCGAAAGGGGGATGGCAATGTCGAACAAACCAATCAAGGGTCAATCAGGAAAGAAGGGCGCCCCGTCAGACCGTGCGTTCACGCGCAGGGATACGCTCAAAAGCGGACTCGCCGCGGGTGCCAGCGTTGCATTCGGCGTGTTTGGAATCATCGGGAAGGCATCAGCCGCCCCGGTCACGATGCGCTTCGGCAGCGACAGCCCGATCGGTGCGCCTCACACCAAGTCCGCCGTGGTTCTGAAGGAACTGGTCGAAAGCCGCACGTCGGGGCGTGTCCTGGTTACGATCTTCCCGGACAGTCAGCTTGGCAGCAACCTGACGATGACAAACGCTGTCAAGGCGGGGACGCTCGATGGCGTTGTCACCGACGCTTCGCACGTTAGCGCTGCCGTTGGTGAAATGGACGTGTTCAATCTTCCCTTTCTTTACAAGGACACCGACCACGTTCTTCGTTTTGCCAATGGCCCGGTCGGTGCACGGCTGAAGCCGAAAGTCGATGAAGCCTACGGCTGCGAATTGCTGGGCTTCGCCTCGGACGGCTCGCGTAACCTCTGGAACGGCAAGCGCCCGATCAGGACTCCGGCGGATATCACCGGGCTCAAGTTCGGGGTTCAGGCGAGCAAGATTCAACGAGATACCATCCTGGCATTCGGGGGAATTCCGACCGTCGTGGGTTTCAAAGATTTGTACACGGCCCTGCAAACCGGCCTCGTCGATGGCAGCGACAAGACCATGGCCGATATCCTTCAGGTGAAGCTGTATCAGGTCACGAAATATCTGACGCTTACCAACCACTACAGTATCGTGAGCACGCTGATCGTCTCCAGGAAGTTCATGGACAAGCTCGAACCAAAAGATCGGGAGATCGTCAGGGAAGCCGCAAAACCTGCTGTCCAGGCTCAGGTGGACGAGGTCCTCAAGAGCGAGAAGGACACGATCGCCTTCTTGAAGGATAAGGGGGGAATGCAGATCATTGCCATGGAAAACCCCAAGGCCTTCTCCGATAAACTGGACTCCGTTTACAAAGAGGCCAGCGCCAGGATCGGGGCAGACCTGGTCAATGAGGCGCGCAACTTTTCGTAAGGGCGCGGCCCGGCCGAGCCAATAGCTGCTGCAAGACCACCCGCACCGCGAGATATCCCTCGTGGTTCAAGTTCAGGCGTTTTTGGCGCAGCTTGGTCGCTGGATAGAAATAGCGCTGCTTGCGATCTGCGGCTTGCTGCTCTGTTTCCTCGTAGCAAGCGTCTTCCTGGAAGTTCTGATCCGTTACGTCATACACGCGCCAACAGCCTGGACCGAAGAAGTCGCGCGATTCATTCTCGTCTGGTTCGGTTTGCTCGCCGCAGCGGTAGGCGCCCGTAGAGGAATGCATTTCGCCATTCGATTTGGCGTCATGTACTTCAATGAGCGCACACGCTGGATCTTCCGGCAGAGCGTCAATGTTGCGGTCATCCTGTTGCTCTCGATCATCCTCAAGCTGTCTATTGATTATCTCGACATCGTTTCAAATCAGACCGCCATGGCGACGGAAATCAACATGCGCATTCCGTATGCGGGGATCCCCGTCGGAATCGGCGCTATCCTGACGATCTACGTTCTTGAACTCGCAGATGCGGTACTGTCGGTCTGGACCGGCCGCCGGTTCAGCGCAGTCGAAGCGCGAGAAGAGGAAGTCCACCGCGAATTGCACGGCGAAAGCTTGCCCTAGACGCCTGTAACGACCGTGTCCCCCCCGCGCTGAGGCATCATGGGAATTGCAAGTACTGCGCTCGTTGTTGCGTTTTGTGCCTTCATGGCCGTTGGCGTGCCAATTGCCTTTGTTCTGGGCGGCGCGGCTCTGGTCGGCATCTTGTTCGCGCCGAATGGCCTCGAATTGCTGCCGGGCTTGCCGCAGCAGATATACGATGCACTGAGCTCCTTCAATTTTCTGGCCATTCCGCTCTTCATTTTCGCCGGCGCGCTGCTGTCTGAAGGTGGAGTCGCCAAGAACCTCATGGAATTGGCGTCGAGAACCATCGGCCGCGGACGTGGCGGACTGGGTGTATCGGTCATCGGGTCGACGATGCTTTTCAGCGGCATTTCGGGGTCTTCATCGGCTGACACGGCGGCCATCAGCAAAGTGGCGAATCCGAGCCTCAAGGAGCAAGGCTATCCAGCACCGTTCCGTGCCGCTCTCCTCGCATCCTCGGGATGCGCCGGCACGCTCATCCCGCCGACGAACGATCTCATTCTGATCGGGATCGTCGGGAACATGTCCATAGCCGGGCTGTTCGCCGCCGGAATATTTCCGGCGATCGTGAACGGTCTCGGGCTCATGGCCTGGGCGGTCTACATCTCCCGACGCAATGGCTATGGCAACGTGACCATCCCGTTTTCCCTGAAGGCGACTCTTTGGTCGTTCGTCAAGGCAGGCCCGGCGATCTTGCTGATCCTGATCATTCTGGGCGGGATCCTCGGGGGCGTGTTCACGCCCACCGAGGCGGCATCCGTCGCAGTGGTCTACGGTTTCTTCCTGGCCGCATTCGTGTATCGGACGCTCACCCTCAACAGGCTCGTGGCGGTCCTCCGCAATACGATCGAGATCAGCGGGATGGTGCTGCTGGTGATTGCAATGTGCGCCATTCTGGGCTACGTGCTCACGATCTTCCAGGTTCCGGGCATGCTCGGAAAGCTGCTCGATGCGTGGGCCCCTGACAAGTTTCTCTTCCTGCTTCTCGTCCAGATTCTGTTTTTCATCATCGGCATCGTCATGGATACCGTCCCGGCGATTCTGATCCTCGTTCCGATGCTTACCCCCATGGCCGTGGCGCGCGGAATCGAACCGATCCACTTCGGAATCCTGATCGAATGCAACGTCGCCCTCGGTTTCATAACCCCTCCCATCGGCAACGTGCTGTTCACTGCCTGCGCCGTGGTGGGCGTCACCCTCGAACGCGTGGTGAAGCCGCTCCTGCCGATGATCGCCGTCCTGACGGTGACCATGCTGATCATCACCTATGTGGAGGACGTTTCGATGTTCCTGCCGCGGCTCCTCAAGCTCGTGGACTGATCAATGAGGTCATTTCCATGAAAGAAAAAGTCTTCGTCGCCCAGCCGATCCCGGAGGTCGCTCTCGAGGTGTTGCGGGCAGTCGCCGACGTCTCCGTCTATCCGTACATGGACCGGCAGATCACGGTAGACGAGCTTGTTGACAACGCCAGGCGCGCGGACTGGCTGTTCGTCCTGCATGAAACGAATGTGACGGCCGAAGTCATCAACGCCAATCCCAACCTGAAAGGGATCGGCGCCATGGCTTCAGCTCATCCGAACATCGACATGAAGGCGGCTAACGCGCGCAAGCTCCCGGTTGTCCTGGAAGACCCCAAAGCCACCTTTCCCGGCGTAGCGCCCACGACCGCCGATCTGACCATGGCGATGCTGCTCGGCCTGGCTTACCGGCTTCCGGAATCCGATCGTTACACGCGGGGCGGCAAGTTTCGCCAGGAACAAACGATGGCGCTCATGGGCATCGGCTGCCCGGGCAAGACGGTCGGCCTGATCGGAATGGGGAAGGTCGCCGTGCATTTGGTGCCTCGAATCCGGGCTTTCGACATGCACGCGCTTTATACGAAGCGGACCCGGCTGCCTGCGGAGCGAGAGAAGGAACTGGGCGTCGAGTGGACCCCTGATCTCGCCGACCTGCTCAAGCGCAGCGACTTCGTCTGCGTTGCCTGTGACTACAACGCGAGCACGCACAAGCTCATCGGCAAGCGCGAGCTCGATCTGATGAAGCCGCAGGCCTATCTCATCAACACCGCACGGGGCCGGATCGTCGACGAGCCCGAGCTCATTCGCGCGTTGCAGGAAAAGCGGATCGCCGGCGCGGGCCTGGACGTCTACTGGAACGAGCCGCCGCTCACGCAGGACCCGTTTGTCCCGGAAGAGCTCCGCAAGCTCGACAATGTCATACTCGCGCCCCACAACGGCGGCGCGACCTGGGATGTCCGCGGCCGTAAGGCGAAGTCAGTCGCTCAAGGGCTGGTTCAACTGATGAAAGGTGAGCGTCCGGCGGCGCTGCTCAATCCGGAGATCTACGCGAAGGGCTAGCGGCGGCTGTCGATTCGAGCACGGCGCGGACTTACTGGGCAAGCGGGTCTGAAGGTCCGGGGCGCGCAAATGCTTTTTGAATGATCGCGCCTGCGGCGACCAGCGCCCAGACTCCTTCCAGGACCACAAACGGCATAAAGCTGATCAGGAATGAGGAGTAGCACGCCAAAGCGGCGCCCACGAAATTGAGCGTTGCATAAGGGTATCCATCCGAACGCATGAGCTTGAATAGATTCAGCAGGAACGCGAGCAAGAGCAGCGCAACGCCCGCAAACCCAATAATTACCGCTTCGGTGTCATGCGTCATGATTTTGCTGGGCCCCTTGAAGAAGCAGCCTGACGTGAATGGGTTGACAAGATAGCTAATAATTCAAGCGCCATTTTGCGCTCGCCAATATCAGTCCTCAAGCGGATCAACGCGTCAGTCCTCATCCTTTGGCCGGCGGCGCCGGCCGCAGGCTGATGACGACGACGCCAACGAGCACGAGCGCGGCGCCGGCGAGTTGGAGCGGCGTCATCACTTCCTCAAGCCCGAGCCAGCCGAACCCGATGGTGGTCACGGGGCCGAGTGCGCCGATGATGGCGACGGTGTTGGCGCCGACCCGGCGCAGCGCCTCCGAGGTCATGAATATCGGCACCGCCGTGCTCACGACGGCCATCGCGACCGCGTAGCCGTACACGGGCGCCGGCAGGTCGAGCGCGGAAATCGGGCGGAACAGCAGGAACTGCAGGATGCAGGCAATGCTCGCCGCGCTCATGGCGTAGGCGGAAAACCGCACCGAGCCCACGCGCGTGATCACCTCGGCGCCGGCGACGAGGTAAAGCGCGTAGCAGATGGAACTCGCGAACGCCAGCGCCGCGCCCAGCCAGAAGTTTTTCTGCTCCCCTTCCAGCGACTGGGCAAACACCAGCAGAAGCCCGGCGTAGGTGAGAACCAGGGCCGCAATCTCGCGGCCGGTCACGCCCTTGCGCAGAAGAACCGCCGACAAAATCACCACGATGGTCGGATAGGTGAACAGCAGCAGGCGCCCAAGCCCCGCGGGTATGTACTGGAGGGCGAGAAAGTCGAGAAAGCTCGCCCCGTAATAGCTCAGGATGCCGAGCGCAACAACGGCGGCGAACTCGCGCCCTGCGAGCGGACGGTGTTCCGCCGCGCTCCTCACCCACACCGCCGCCGCGAGGAAGAACGGCACGGAAAACACCATGCGCAGCGCGAGCAGCGTGACCGGATCGGTGACCCAGGCGTAGGCGAGCTTGATGAAGATCGGCCGCAGCGAGAAGAAGACGACGCCGCCGACCGCCAGCAGCAGCCCGGCGACAAACCAGCCGCGCCTTGGTTCGGCCCGGCTCAAGGCAGGCACCATAATGACATGATTGTGCCAGCGAGGCGCCCTGTTTGCTCGCGCCGGGGCCGGTGGGAGACTGCCGTGCGGTAAGCTTCGGATACAACCAAGAACGCATCGTTCGTGGAAGAGAAAGCCAATCCCCTCCTCGCGCTGGGAGTGCGCGACTTTCGCCTCTACTGGCTGGCCCTGGTCACGCAGGTCGTCGGCCAGCACATGTTTGCATTCACGCTGGGTTGGCTGACCTTCGAGATCACGGGATCGCAGGCGCAACTGGGCCTTGTCCATCTTTGCGGTTTCGTGCCCCAATTCGCCCTGACGCTGCTGGGCGGCGTGCTGGCTGATCGCATCGATGCCCGCAAGTTGATCGGCGCCGCGCAGGTCAATGCCGCGATCGCCATGATCATGGTGGGCGTGGCGACGATGCTCGGCGTGGCGCAACTGTGGCACCTCGCGCTGGGGGCATTTCTTTGGGGACTGTCGGCCGCCATCGACGAGCCCGCGCGCGCGTCGTTTTTCCCGCGCTTGCTCGCGCGCCCGCTGTTGCGCTCCGCGGTGCCGCTGATCTCTATGGCATTCGGCAGCAGCCGCGTCATCGCCCCCTCGATCGCGGGATTTCTCATTGCCGCGGCGGGCGCGCCGGCCACTTTTCTCGTGTGCGCGGCGGCGGTCAGCACGATGATCGGGGTGCTGTGCCTGGTTCGGCCTACGCACGGCGCTGCCGCCCGTCCGCATGGCAGCCTGCTCGACAACTTTGGCGACAGCCTGCGTTACATACGCGCCAACGAAGCCTTCGCCAGTGCCATCACCGCGGCGCTGCTCAACGCGACCCTGGCCATGGGATTCATCCACATGCTTCCGGTTTTTGCGAAGGACGTCCTTCAGGTCGATTCGCGGGGCCTTGGGATCCTCGCCGCCGCCGCAGGTGTGGGCTCGCTGGCCGGTTTCATTTCGTATTCCTGGCTGCAGACGCGCCTCACGCCGAGTAACCTGATCGTGGGCGCGCTCACCGTCTATAACGCGGCTTTGATCGGCCTCGCTTTCAGTGACTGGTACTGGCTTTCTTTCTGCGCGATCCTCGTTGCCGGCCTGTGCCATGGCTATTTCGTGACTTGCGTGCAGGTCATTCTGCAAACCCTGGTCGAGGACCATTACCGCGGGCGCGTGATGAGCGTGTTCGCGCTGGTATGGAGCCTGATGTTCCTGAGTGGATTCCTGCTGAACGTCGCGGGGGAGTGGGCGGGGCCGCGCTTCGCGCTGGCAGGAGGCGCGGCGATCGTGCTTGCCTATGTGTGGCTGTCGCTGGTGCGTGCGAAAGCATTGAAGAAAGTCGTCCTGACGCCCAGGCCAGGCTGAAACTGCTTAACACAGAGGAGATTCCCGATGATCATCGATTCCCAGGTCCACGCCTACGAAGCGAACACACCGAAACGGCCGTGGCACAGCGTCCC
>JAHZNX010000319.1 GCA_020028375.1 Betaproteobacteria bacterium
ATGTCGTCGTCCCCTCGGGCTCCTGCGGCGGAATGATCCGCACTCATTACCCGGAGCTGTTCCGCGGCGAACCCGGGATGCTCGAGCGCGTGAAACGGTTATGCGCCCGCACTTATGAATTGACCGACTTTCTGACGAGCGTGGTCAAGCTCGACCGCGTGCCGGGATCGTTCAAGGGGACCATTACCTACCACGATTCGTGCGCGGGCCTGCGCGAGCTCGGCATCAAGGCGCAACCGCGCAAGCTGCTGGCAAGCCTGCCGGGATTGACGCTCAAGGAGATGGAGGAGGCCGAAACCTGCTGCGGCTTCGGCGGCACCTTCGCCCTGAAGTTCGGCGAGATCTCCACCCACATTGCCGAGCGCAAGTGCGCCAACATCGCCGCCAGCGGCGCGGACGCGGTGGTGCTGGGGGACCTCGGCTGCATGCTCCACATCGAGGGCCGGCTGCGGCGGCGGGGCGACACGAACACCAGGGTGCTGCACGTCGCGGAAGTTCTCGCGGGGACGGACGAAAATCGGGTAGCGGGGCAATGAAAATCGCGTTCATGGGTTCGGGCGGCGTCGGCGGATTGATCGGCGCCCGCCTCGCGCAGGTAGGCTGCGACGTGTCCTTCATCGCCCGCGGCGAGCACCTTGCGGCCATGCGCGAACATGGGCTCACGCTGGAGAGTCCGGTCGGCAACGTGCACCTGCCCAAGCCGCGGGTGACCGATGATCCCGGCTCCCTTGCGGGCCCGTTCGATCTCGTCATCATCGCCGTCAAGCTTCGGGACACCGAGGCGGCGGTGCGCGCGATCCTGCCGCTCATCGGCCCGGACACCGGCGTGCTGTCGCTCCAGAATGGCGTCAAGAAGGACGACATCCTGCGGCCGATCGTCGGCGCGAAGGCGTTGATGGGCGGGGTCGCGTACATGGGCACCACCATCGCCCGTCCCGGCGTGATCGCGCACACCGGGACCATGCAGAGGGTGGTGTTCGGCGAGTACGACGGCCGGCGCTCGAAACGCGCCGAGTCGCTGCTCGATGCCATGCGAAAGACCGGCATCGACACCATTCTCTCCGACGATATCCGCCGCACGATCTGGGAAAAGTTTGTGTTTCTCACGGGGATGGCCGCCGTCACCGCCACCATTCGGCTGCCGATGGGGCCTATCCTCGGCCATCCGCTGACCCGCCAGTTCTACCTCGACGCGATGCGGGAGGTCGAGGCCGTGGGACGGGCGCACGGGGTCCGCCTGCCTGACAAGTTCTCCGAGGAGCGTCTCGCGTTCACCGACACGCTGCCGGGAACGATGACCGCCTCGCTGCACCACGATCTCGAGCGCGGCAACCCGCTGGAATTGGAGTGGCTTTCGGGTTCCGTGGTCGAGCTCGGCGCCGCCGTCGGCGTGCCGACGCCGATACACCGCGCGGCGCGGGACATCCTGATCCTGCACGCCCAGGGCCGAAAGGCGTGACGCCGGCGAAACTCATCGTCAGGAACATTCGCGCCGTCGGCGTGAAAGTGCCGATGACCTACGTGCTCGGGACCAGCCAGCAGGCGGTGCGCGAGGCGCCGCTGCTCCTCGTGGACCTCGAAACCGAGGAGGGCGTGACCGGGTACGCGTGGCAATTCTGCTATCTTCCCGCGGCGGCGCCCGCGATCGCGGTCCTGCTCGAGGAGGTGTTGCGAACCGTCAAGGGTGACCCGGTGGCGCCGCTCGAGCTGTGGGCGAAACTCGCGAAGCGCTTCGTCCTGATCGGCGTGCAGGGCATCGTGCGCATGGCGATGGCGGCGTTCGACGTGGCGGCCTGGGACGCGCTCGCCCGGGCGGCCGGGATGCCGCTCGCGTCCTATCTCGGCGGAACGCTCAGGGCCGTGCCCGCCTATAACAGCTGCGGGTTGGGCCTGAAGGATGAACCCGCTGCCGTGGCGGACGAGGCGCAAAAGCTTCTCGCCGGTGGTTTCCGCGCGATCAAGCTCCGGCTGGGCTACCCGACGCTGGAAGCCGATCTTGCGGCGGCGCGCGCAGTGCGCGCGCGTCTCCCCGCCGGCGTCAGCCTGATGGTGGACTACAACCAGGCGCTGACCGTTGAGGAGGCGATCCGCCGCGGGCGCGCGCTGGACGGCGAGGGCGTCTACTGGATCGAGGAGCCGATCCGGCATGACGACTTCGCGGGATGCGCCGAAATCGCGCGCTCGCTCGCGACGCCGGTGCAGATCGGCGAGAATTTCTCGTTGGTGCACGACATGGAGCGGGCGCTGGCCGCGCAGTCCTGCGACTACGTGATGCCGGACCTCGAGCGCATCGGGGGCGTCACCGGCTGGCGGCGCGCGGCCGAACTTGCCGCGGCAAAGGGGATCAAGATGTCCTCGCATCTCTACCCGGAAGTGAGCGCGCATCTGCTCGCGGTGACGCCGACGGCGCACTGGCTCGAGTACGTGGATTGGGCGAACGCCATACTCGAGGAACCGTTGCGGATCGTCGAAGGAAACGCCGTTCCCGGCAGCCGTTTCGGCAACGGGCTCGGGTGGGACAAGCTGGCAGTGCGAAAATACGCGATGGCGTGACGCCACCGCAGGTCTACGGCGCGTTCGTCACAGTGGACGCCATCGCCTCGCTCGGTGCCACCGAGTGCTGATCAACCCGCCTTCGTCGCGATCGGGCCCTTGCCGAAGTAGTGCGCGTAGGCGGCCCTCTGGTCTACCTGGATGCCGTTGTACCAGTAGATCACCCGCTGGGCCCAGGCTCTCTGCGACGCGATGATCTTGGCGAACAGCGGGTTCTCCGCCGAGCCCTTCGCGATCACCTCGTCCCAGGCCTTGAGCTGGGCATTTAGAATTTCCCGCGGCGTCCTGTACACCCTCACCTTGTCCTTGGTTTGCAGATCTATATAGGCCTGCGAGTGGCGGTGCATGCCCTTCCACCACATGTCC
>JAHZNX010000320.1 GCA_020028375.1 Betaproteobacteria bacterium
CGCCGAGTACGGCACCCGCGACCAGAAGGAGCGCTACCTGAAAAAGATCCTGCGCGGCGAATCGGTGATCTGCGTCGGCATGACCGAGCCGGAAGCGGGCTCGGCGGTCACCGATCTCAAGACCACGGCGACGCCCGACGGCAAGGGCTACCGGGTGAACGGCATCAAGGTGTTCCAGACGCACGCCGCCTATGCGGAGGTGATGCTGACCTACGTGCGCTTCGGCCCGGGGGTGGACGGCATCGGCTCGGTGCTGATCCCGCGCGACGAGCCGGGGTTCCGGCAGGGCGCGCCGTCGCGGTTCGTGAACGGCGACGAGTGGGTCCAGACCTACCTCGACAACGTCTACGTCGGGCCCGAGAACGTGCTGCTCAAGGAAGGCGGCTTCAAGAAGCAGATCGCCGGCTTCAACGTCGAGCGCATCGGCAACACGGCGCGCTCGCTCGCGCTCGGGCGCTACTGCTACGAGCAGGCGCGCCAGTGGGCGCTCACCCGTAAGCAGTTCGGGCGCCTGCTCGCCGAATTCCAGGGCATCCAATGGAAATTCGCCGATATGAAGGTGAAGCTCGATGCCGGGGAGCTTTTGCTCTATCGCGCCGCCGTCAACGCCGACCGGGGGCTGCCCTCCGCGGAGGAGACGGCGATCGCCAAGGCCTACTGCAACCAGGCGGGCTTCGAGTGCTGCGACGAGGCGATGCAGGTGATGGGCGGCATGGGCTACACCGAGGACACGCTGGTCGAGTGGTGCTGGCGCAAGTGCCGCGGCTGGATGATCGCCGGCGGCTCGATCGAGATCCTCAAGAACCGCATCGCCGAGTCCGTCTTCGAGCGGACGTTCTCCCAGCGTCCACCGAAGACCGACAAGTGACGAGATACAGGTGACGAGATAATGGTGACGAGGTGAAGGTGACGTACGCTCAACATCGCTTTGCGGCGGATTTTCCGTCACCCGTATCTCGTCACCCGTAATCGTCACCTTTATTCGTCACCGTTCAGCCACGAGCATGAGCAAGACAGCGATTTCCCTGGCGCAAGCATTGTTTGCACCTCGTTCGGTGGCGCTGATCGGCGCCTCCGGGGACGCCGCCAAGAACACCTCCCGCCCGCAGCGCTTCCTGCGCAAGCACGGCTACACCGGCCGCATTCTCCCGGTCAACCCGGGTCGCGGCGAGATCTTCGGCGAGAAGGCCTACCCGGATCTCCGCGCCGTGCCGGAGCCAGTGGACCACGCCTTCATCATGGTGCCCGCGCCCGCCGTGGCCGCCGCAGTCGCCCAATGCTGCGAGAAGCGGGTGCCGGTCGCCACCATCTTCAGCGACGGCTTCGCCGAGACCGGCGCGGCGGGACGCGAGCGGCAGAATGAGCTGCTCAAGCTCGCGCGGGCGGGCGGCCTGCGGTTGCTCGGTCCCAACTGCATCGGCCTCCTCGATCTCCACTCGCACCTCGTGCTCTCGGTTAACGCGGTGCTCGAGCACGCGAAAATCACGCCCGGCGCGACGGCGATCGTCTCGCAGAGCGGAAGCATGATGGGCGCGCTCATGTCGCGCGGGTTCGGGCGCGGCACCGGCTTCTCCAAGCTGGTGTCGGTCGGAAACGAGGCCGATCTCGCGGTGGGCGAGATCACCGACCTGCTGGTGGACGACGCCGATACGCGCGTCATCCTCCTCTTCATGGAAACCATACGCGACGCAAAGCGCCTGGCGCGCGCCGCACGCCGCGCCTACGACGCCGGCAAGCCGGTGGTGGTGTTCAAGCTCGGCCGCTCCGACGTCGGCGTCGAGCTCGCCTCCTCGCACACCGGCGCGATGACCGGCTCCGACGACCGGGCGGACGCCTTCTTCCGCGCCCACGGCATGCTGCGCGTGGACCAGCTCGAGACGCTGTTCGAGCTGCCCGCCCTGATCTCCGACCAAAGACCGGCTGCGCGCCACCGCGTCGCTGCCCTGACGACCACGGGCGGCGGCGCGGCGACCGTGATCGACCGCCTCGGCGCCCTCGGTGTCGAGGTGGCGCCTCCCACGGACGGAATTGTCGCTCGCCTCGCCGACAAGAAGATTGCGATTACGCGCACACGGCTGACCGATCTCACGCTCGCCGGCTCGCGGAAGGAGATCTACAGCGCGGTGCTGAACGAGCTGCTCGCCTCCGACCACTGCGATCTCGTGCTGGCGGTGGTCGGCAGCTCCGCTCAGTTCCAGCCGCACATCGCGATCGACCCGATCCTCGAGTCCACGCGTGGCGGAAAGCCGCTGGCGGTCTTCTGCGCGCCGCAGGCCGATGCATCGCTCGCGCTGCTGGCGCAGGCCGGCGTCGCCGGCTTCCGCACGCCGGAAGCGTGCGCGGATGCGATCCGCGCGTGGCGCGACTGGCGCGCGCCGGTCGAGGCGCCGGCGCCCGATGCCGCGCGCATCGCTGTCGCCCGCACACTGCTCGGCGGCAAGTCGCGGCTGAACGAGCTGGAGGCGTGCCGCGTGTTCGGCAAGCTCGGCGTGCCGGCGGCGCCGGCGGAGACGATCACGGCACCCGAACAGGAGGTAAAGCTCGAGTTCCCGGTGGTGGCGAAGATCCTCTCGCCCGACATCACGCACAAGACCGACGCCGGGGGCGTGGTGACCGGCATCGCCACGCCCGAGGAGCTGAAGCGGGCGGTGGCGGGGATCCTGCAGCGCGTGCGAGCGAAACACCCCGGGGCAAAGGTCAACGGCGTGCTGGTTCAGCGCATGGAGAAGGGCCTGGCGGAGGCGATCATCGGCTACCAGCGCGACCCGCAGGTCGGCCCGGTGGTGATGCTGGGTGCGGGCGGCGTGCTGGCGGAGATCTACCGCGACTTCGCGCTGCGGCTCGCCCCGGTGACCGAGGAGGAAGCGGGCCGCATGATCGAGGAAGTGAAGGGCCTTGCCGTCATCCGCGGCTACCG
>JAHZNX010000321.1 GCA_020028375.1 Betaproteobacteria bacterium
CCATGTAGACGTTAAACGCGGGCTCGTCGAACTGGATCACGTCCACACCGAGTGCCGCGAGCTCCAGCGCTTCCGCATTGAGCAGCGCGGCGAGGGCGAGAGCGAGCGCCGCGCGGTCGCGGTAATGCTCGTCGGCGAGGGTGTCCACCATCGTCATCGGCCCCGGCAGGGTGAACTTGAGCTTGCGGTCGGTGCTGGCGCGGGCGAAGCGCACCTCGTCGGCGTGGACAGGGCGCGGCCGGCGCACCGGGCCGGTGACGGTCGGGCAGTCGGCCTCGTAGCGGTCGGCCCGGATGCCGATGCGCTTCATCCGGGCGAAGTCGACGCCCTCGATGCCGCGGAGGAAGCCGTGCACGAAATGCATGCGCGACTGCTCGCCCTCGGACACGATGTCGATGCCTGCCGCTTCCTGCATCTTGAGCGCGACCCGCACTGCGTCGCGCTTGCCCTCGGCGAGCTGCTCGCCAGCAAGCTGCCACGGCGCCCACAGCACCTGCGGCCGCGCAAGCCAGGACGGCTTGGGCAGGCTGCCGGCGACCGTGGTTTCGACGGCGGGGGCGGGCTCGCTCATGTGGGCGCCCGCGCGCGATTCACCGTCACGAACCGGCGACGATCGCGAGCTTGTTCTCGACCGACTTGACGCCGTCGACCCTGGCCGCGATTGTTTCCGCCATGTCCCGCCGCACCCGCGTTTCCGCGGTCCCGTAGAGCGTGACGGCTCCGTCCTTGGCGGTGACGTCGATGCCGTGGGCGTTGAGGTTGCGCTCGGCGACGAGGGCGGCCTTGACCCGGCCGGCCAGCTCCTTGTCCGCCGCAGCGCGGGCGGCCACCGCCGCCTGACTCGCCGCCTGCTTGGCCGCCTCGGCTTTCCCCGCGTCCTGGACTACCGGCGCTACCGGAACCGGCACGTCCTTGACGACGGGCCTGGGCGGCGGCTCCCGGCCGCAGCCGGAAATTGCAATCGCGAGCAGTGTTGCCGTCAGGATACCGGCAGGGTGTCGCGGATCGAGCTTCATGGATTCCTCCTTGGGGATGCCTCAACCGCTCTGATGCACGCCGCGCCGAAAGATTCCCCGCATCCGGTGCACTGCGAACGCATGCGCGGCAGAGCGAAGCATGACATGATTCGGCGTCGACTGGAGCCAATCTCAAGAAAAGCAGGAACAGGATCAGCCGCAGACGGTCGCCGTCTGACGACGATGCATGCATGACCCCCGGCTACGAATACGCGCTCGCCGCGATGATTTTCCTCGGGCTGGTGGACCTGGTCTACAAGCGCGGCGCCGCGGCGGGGATTGCGGCGCACCAGTTCCTGATGGTGCAGGCATGGTGCTTCACGCCCGCCATCACTCTCTACGGGCTCGCCACCGGGACGCTCGCGCCGGAACGGGGGATGGCGTGGGGCATGGGGGCGGGGCTGTTCGTGTTCGTCGCGCTCTACAACTTCGCGCGCAGCCTGAAGAGCGGCTCGGCGAGCATCGTCGCGCCGATCTTCCGCCTGAGCTTCACCGTCACCGCGCTCCTCGCGGTGCTGGTCCTCGGCGAGCCGCTCACCCTGTACACGCTCGCGGGGCTCGCGCTGGCTCTGGCCGCAGTCTGGCTGCTGCTGGGCGCGGAATCCGGTGCGCTCCCTGCCGCCGGGACGATGCGACGGGCGCTCGTGCAGGCCGTCATTGCGATGGCGGCGATGGGCGTCGCCAACTTCTTCTACAAGATGGGCGCGCTGACGGGCGGAAGCCCCGCCAGCTTCATCACCGGGCAGGCAGCCACTTTCCTGCCCCTGGCGACGGCCTTCGCCTGGCGGGTCGACGGGGGGCTGCGGACGACGCGCGCCGCGTGGACGCACGCGGGGACGGCCGCGGCTTTGTTCCTGCTGGCGCTCGTGCTGCTGTTCGAAAGCCTTGCGCGCGGCAAGGCGAGCGTGCTGGTGCCGATCTCGCAGATGGGCTTCGTCATCACCGCGGCGTTCGGTCTCGCTTTCCTGGGGGAACCGTTCACGCTGCGCAAGGGCGCCGGCCTCGCATTCGCGCTCGCAGCGCTCGCCTGCCTCGCGAAAAGCTGAACTGTCAGGCACGCCAGGAGAAGCGAATAAAATGGCCATCTGCGCGCCAGACAGGGGGTCCACATCGTGAGTGACGCTCAAAGGTCCGGTCTCGGTCCCGAGACGGTCCTGGCCGAAATGAAGAAGAACGGCGTCACGCACGTGGTGTGGCTGCCCGACAGCGAGACCAACTGGCTCTACCTCCTGATGAAGGCCGAGCCGTCGCTGACGCTCGTCGGCGTCAACCGGGAAGGGCTCGCGTTTTCCGCCGCTGCTGGGATCTGGGCCGGCGGCAAGACGCCCCTGATACTGATCCAGAACACCGGCCTCATGGAGTCCGGCGATTCGCTGCGCGGCTGGGTCCTCGGCTTGAACGTCCCGGTCGTGCTGATGGTCGGCTACCGCGGGTGGACGCGCCACGGCGTCAATGCCGATACGGCCGCGACCTACACCGAACGCTTCCTCAATGCGTTCGGCGTCAACTACTACCTGGTCGAGGACGATGCCGATGCGCCGCGCATCTCGATCGCGTTTGATGAGGCGAAGAAAACCAGACGGCCGGTCGCGGTGCTGGTTGCCGACGAATATCACGGATTCAACAGATGATGGACACCGCGGAATTGCTCAGGATCTTCAACCGCCACCGCGGCAACGCCATCGTGGTGCCGGGGCGCGGCGGCCGGCACTGGGTCAGGATCAGCGACCGCCCCAACCGGGACCTGCCGCTCGGCGATCCCGCGATGGGCGGGCACGCGGCGTTCGCGCTGGGCCTTGCGCTGGCGCTGCCGCGCGAGAAAATCGTGCTGTTCGATTCCGACGGCGACGTGCAGATGGGGATGGGCATCCTCGCGACCATCGC
>JAHZNX010000322.1 GCA_020028375.1 Betaproteobacteria bacterium
CTTTCTGCATGGCGAAGAAGCCGCGCTCGAGATCGGCGATGAGGTCGTCCGGGTCCTCGAGGCCGATGTGCAGCCGGATCACCGGCTCGTCGCGGCTCCAGCGCGTCGCCGTCCGGGACCTCAGGATTTCGGGGTGTGCGGCGATGGCGAGGCTCTCGAAGCCGCCCCAGCTCGAGCCGATTGCGAAGACCTCCAGCGAGTCGATGAACGCGGTAACCTGCGCCTCGGACGCGGGGTTCAGCACGAAGGAGAACAATGAGGCTGCGCCGCTGAAATCGCGCTTCCACAGGGCATGGCCGGGATCGCTCTCGAGCGCAGGGTAGACCACGCGCTTCACCTCCCGCCGCGACTGCAGCCAGCGTGCGACCTTGAGCGCGTTCGCCATCTGCTGGTTCATGCGCACCCCGATCGTGCGGAAGCCGCGCAGCGCGAGATAGCAGTCGTCGGGGCTGACGCCGTAGCCGTAGTCGGCGACGGCGCGGCGCACCGTGAGCCAGTGGCGCTCGTTGGTGACGATCACGCCCATCA
The DNA here is from genome assembly GCA_020028375.1 of Betaproteobacteria bacterium. Classification (GTDB taxonomy): domain Bacteria; phylum Pseudomonadota; class Gammaproteobacteria; order Burkholderiales; family SG8-41; genus SG8-41. Next base: position 529 of record JAHZNX010000322.1, read on the forward strand.
CCACGTCGGCGTGACCCGCGATGTACTTGGTCGCGGCGTGGATCGAGACGTCAACCCCCTTTTCGAAGGATCGGAAGAAATAGGGCGTGCCCCAGGTGGTATCGGCGAGCACCGGGATTCCACGCTCGTGCGCGACCGCGGCGATTGCGGGGATGTCCTGCATCTCAAACGTGAGCGAGCCGGGCGCCTCGCAGAGCACGGCCCGCGTGTTCGGCCTGATCAGTTTCCCGATGCCGCTGCCGATCAGCGGGTTGTAGTACTCGGTTTCGATCCCGTTGGGTTTGAGGCGCCGGTCGCAGAACGCGCGCGTGGGGGAATACACCGAGTCGGGCGCCAGGAGGTGATCGCCGGATTTGAGAAAGGCGCACAGCGCGACGGCGATCGCGGCGAGGCCCGAGGGCAGCGCCACCGCGGCATGCCCGCCCTCCATTTGCGCGACGGCTTCTTCCAGCGCGAATGTGGTCGGGGTGCCCAACAGGCCGTAGCGGACCTTCTTGTAATCGTCGCCGTGACGCGTCTCGTACGAATCGCGGTCGGGGAAGATCACGGTGGAGGTGCGGAATACCGGCGTGTTGACCATGCCCTGGTAGCGGGCGGGATCGCGCCCGGCGTGGGCGAGGAGGGTGTCTTTTTTCATGGGAGCCAAGCTTCTTGGGGGATTCCGGGCCAATTGTGCGGTGCGCACCCGGTCGGTGCAATATATGGACTTGCGGATTGCTGGCCGGAGCAGTATGCCGGATAATCTGCGCCCGGAGCCCTGCGCGCAAGGCGCGGGGCTTTTAATTCTAAAAACTGGACTATCCCGGAAGACTGCATCGTGGACACGCACGCGTCGCATCACGGCGGCAGGGTCGAGGACCGGCGCCTCATCACCGGCGCCGGCAAGTACGCTTCCGACTGGAGCCTGCCCGGCCAGCTCTACGCGGCGTTCGTGCGGTCGGACCGCGCTCACGCCGAAATCGTGTCGGTGAATACCGGCAAGGCGGCGCGGCACCCGGGCGTAAAACGCGTCTATACCGGGGAGGATGCGATCGCGGCGGGCTACACGAAATATTTCGTGATCGTGAGCTATCCCGGACGCGGCGGAAAGCACATCATCAAGCCGCCGCGCCCGATGCTGGCGGCGCGCAAGGTGCGCCACGTCGGCGATGCGGTGGCGACGGTCGTCGCCGACTCGCCGGTCGCTGCGCAGGATGCCGCCGAGCTGGTGGAAATCGAATATCGCGACCTGCCCGCAGTGGTGTCGGCGGAGGAAGCGCTCGCGCCCGGTGCGCCGCAGCTGCACGAAGAGGCGCCGGGCAATCTTTCCTTCGACTACGAGGCGGGCAACGAGGAAGCGGTGAAGGAGGCGTTCTCGCGCGCCGCGCACGTGACGCGGGCCAAGCTCCAGGTCACCCGGGTGGCACCGAGCCCGATGGAGCTGCGCGGCTGCACGGTGCGCTACGACGCGCAGGACGGCACCTACCACGTCCACGTGTGCATCCAGGGCATCAACATGATGCGCAAGCAGCTCGCCGCGATCACCGACGTGCCGGAAGACAAGATCGTGGTGCACGCGCAGGACATCGGCGGCAGCTTCGGGCAGCGGAGCGCCGCCTACCCCGAGTACGCCATTCAGATGCTGGCGGCAAAGGAGCTTGGCCGGCCGGTGCGGTGGATATCCTCGCGCTCGGAGGGCTTCATGAGCGACACCCACGGGCGCGCCAACACCGTCACCGGCGAGCTCGCGCTCGACCGCGACGGCAGGTTCCTCGCGTTGAAGCTCGACTGGATCGCCGACATGGGCGGCTACCTCTCGGCGACGGGCTCGGCGAGCCACACGCGCAACCCCGCGACTTGCATGACCGGCGTCTACAAAATCCCCGCGCTCTACGGGCGCTTCCGGCTCGCGTTCACCAACACGGTGCCGGTCGCGGCGTACCGCGGCGCCGGCCGGCCCGACATGGCGTACGTGATCGAGCGCCTGGTGAGCCAGGCCGCGGCGGAGTTGAGAATCGACCCGGCGGAGCTGCGGCGCCGCAACTTCATACCGAAGGAGGCGTTTCCCTACAAGACGCCCACCGGCTCGACCTACGAGGCGACCGATCTCCACGCCGTGCTGGAGCGGGCGCTCGAGTTCGCCGACTGGAAGGGGTTTCCCGCGCGCCGCCGGAAGTCCGAGCAGGCGGGGAAGCTGCGCGGCCTCGGGATCGCCACCGTCATCGAGAACACGGGGGCAGGGCTGTTTCCCAAGGACCAGGTCGAGATCGAGGCGACGCCCTCCGGAGAGATTAACGTCTACACGGTGTCGCAGTCGCAGGGACAGGGCCACGAGACGACGTTCGGCATGATCGTGGCGGAGGCGCTCGGCGTGCC
>JAHZNX010000323.1 GCA_020028375.1 Betaproteobacteria bacterium
CATCCCGGTCTCCTCCTCGTAGAGCACGACCGCCCGGTTGGTGGACGCGCCGGCGTCCGCGTAGCGCACGGCCATGTCCTGCGCGAACTTCGCGAGGCCTTCCCGGCGCGTGTCGAGCGCGAATATGTCGTAGGTGCTGAAATTGATGGCGCCTGGGATGTGCCCTTTCGCGTAGTCCGCGGGCCGGCGCGTGTCGACGATGACGAGGTCACCGCGTCGCGCTTCTTCCAGCAGTTGCTTCGGCTCGATCAGGAAATCCATGCTTGGATACCGGTGACGAGGTACGGGTGACGAGGTACAGGTGACGAGATACGGGTGACGAACAACCTTTCACGGATTTTCGTCACCATCATTCGTCACCCTTAATCGTCACCATTATTCGTCACTTCTTGAAGAACGCGAAGAGTTCTTCATAGACGTCGTCGGGCACCTGCTCCGCCGGGTAATGCCCGCACGGCAGCGGCCGGATGCGCACGATGTCCGCGCAATACTGCGGCCAGGCCGCGCGCGGGTCGAAGTATTTCTCGGTGTGGCTCTTCGCGCCCCAGTAGATGGCGGCCGGGCACTCTACCTTGCGCCCGGCATCGAAGTCGGCGCGGTCCATCTCGAAATCCACAGTGATCGCCGCCCGGTAGTCCTCGCACACGCCGTGGATGTTCGCCGGCGTACAGCAGCGCGCGTACTCCTTCAGCGTCTCCTCCGAGAAGCCGCCCTTGCCGATGCCCATCCTGGTGAGCTTCTGAAGGATGTAATAGTCCTCCTTCCCCTCGATCAGCTTTTCCGGGATGTCGTAGGGCTGGGCCATGAAGAACCAGTGGAACGAACCCAGGGCCCAGCCGCGCGAGATGTTGGTCAGCACGTGGTGGGTGGGCAGGATGTCGAAGCTGGCGAACTTCTTTACCTTGTCAGGATGATCGAGCGCCATGCGGTGCGCAGTGCGCGCGCCCCGGTCGTGGCCGGCGACGAAAAACTCCCCGAAGCCGAGGTGCCGCATCACGTCCACCTGGTCCTGCGCCATGCGCCGGAATGAATAGTTGACGTGATCCTCGCGCCCGCGCGGCTTGCCGCTGTCGCCGTAGCCGCGCAGGTCGGCGGCGACCACCGTGAAGTCATGCGCAAGGCGCGGCGCGACCAGGTGCCAGTGCACGTGCGTGAGCGGATTGCCGTGCAGCAGCAGCACCGCCGGCCCCTTCCCGCCCACGCGCCCGGCGATCTTCACCTCGGGATCGGTGGTCTGAATCTCGAAACGCTTGAAGCCTTCGTACATGCCCTTTCATCACTCGAGGCGGCGGAATGCCGATGTTACAGTCGCGCCCCTGTTAAAACAATCGAACTTTCAACGCAAACGTCTTTCTCCGTCGCACACGGCCGCCAGCCGGTGCGTTATGCTATCCGGGCGCTGCGCCGGATGAGCGGCTTGCGTTCCCCGCCCGCGGCGCTCACATACTGAGAAAGGGAGGCGTCATGGACTTCTCCGCTCTGCTCACCTCGCTGCAGGACACCCTGGGCGCGCACCTGCCCAACATCCTCGGCGCGCTCGGCATATTGATCATCGGCTGGCTGGTTGCAGTGCTCGCGCGCGCCGGCATGATGCGGCTGCTCGAGCTGCTCTCCGTCAACCTGCGCATCCGCGAGAGCACCGGCCAGTCGCTCGACGTCGAGAAATGGATCGCGATCGGCGTGTTCTGGCTGATCCTGCTCCTCACGCTGCTCGGCATGTTCAACGCGCTCCAGCTCGCGCTCATCTCCAATCCGTTCCAGGTGCTGGCGACCCAGATCTTCGGCTACCTGCCGCGGCTGATCGCCGGCACCCTGCTGGTGCTGATCGCGTGGCTCGCGGCGACCCTGCTGCGCGCTATCGTCGCACGCCTGCTGTCGAAGACCGAGTGGGACGAGAAGCTCTCGCGGCAGGCCGGGATGGAGCCGATGAGCAAGAATGTCGGCAATGTCCTGTTCTGGCTGGTGATCCTGCTGTTCATCCCGGCGATCCTCGGCGCCTACGACCTGCAGGCATTGCTCGCACCGGTGCAGGGAATGCTCAACAAGGTGCTCACCGCGCTGCCGAACGTGTTCGCCGCACTCGTGATCGGCTTCGTCGGCTGGTTGGTGGCGAAGGTGATGCGGGGGCTCGTCACCAATCTTCTCGCGGCCGCGGGGGCGGACAAGGCAGGCCACAGCGCTGGGCTCGACCAGTCGGTCTACCTCTCGCGCGTGACCGGGACGCTCGTGTTCATCTTCATCTTCATCCCGACCCTGATCGCGGCGCTCGACGCCCTGCAGATCGAGGCGGTATCGCGGCCGGCGACCGACATGCTGGGACAGATCCTGAACGCGGTGCCCCATATCGTCGCGGCGGGCCTCATCCTGGTCGTCACGTGGTACGTCGCCCGCTTCGCCTCCGCGCTGGTCAGCCGGCTCCTGAACGGCATGGGCCTCGACAGCGTCCCCGAGAAGATCGGCATGGGACGGGCCTTCGGCGGCGCGTTCAAGCCCTCGAGCGTGATCGGCGTCGTGATCCTGTTCTTCGCCATGCTGTTCGCCACGGTGGAGGCGGCCAATCAGCTCAATTTCACCCAGGTGCGCGACGTCGTCACCACCTTCATCAGCTTCGGGGGCGACGTGCTGCTCGGGGCCGTGATCCTGCTGATCGGCTTCTGGCTCGCCGGGATCGCCCACGCCGCGATCACGCGCACCGGCGCCGACAACTCCAAGGGGCTCGGGCGGTTGGCGCAGGTCGCGATCATCGGCGTGGTGATCGCGATGGGCCTGCGCTCGATGGGCATCGCCGACGACATTGTGAACCTCGCCTTCGGGCTCACCTTCGGCGCGATTGCGGTCGCGGTGGCGCTCGCGTTCGGACTCGGCGGGCGCGAGGCGGCGG
>JAHZNX010000086.1 GCA_020028375.1 Betaproteobacteria bacterium
GCGACCACCGGCAGCAGCAGCCGCACCGGCACCAGCTCCCAGGCATAAGCGGTCCCGAGCTTGAATCCGCTCCAGATCGACGCGTGCGCGGGCGGCAGCTCGCGCGCGACGATCGCCATCATGAGGAGCGGCACGAGCGCGAAGACCTTGGTCACGCCGTTCACCAGGAAGCAGAAGGCTTCGCTGGAGACCGCCAGCAGCACGCCGGCAATGGTCGGCCCGATCATCCGCGCCGCGTTGTACATGCCGGAGTTGAAGGCGATGGCGCTCGGCAGGTCCTCCCGCGCGGGCACCATCTCCGGGAGAAAGGACTGGCGGATCGGCGCGTCGATCGCCATCACCACGCCGAGGGCGGAGGCCATGACGATGACGTGCCAGACCTCGACCACGTCGAGGGCGGCGAGCGCGGCAAGCGTGAACGCCGGCACTGCCGCCGCCGACTGGGTGAGGACCAGCAGTTTCCTGCGCTCCACGCGGTCCGCCCACAGCCCCCCGAAGGGCGCCAGCACGAGGACGGCGATCTGCCCGGCGAACGCCGTCACGCCCAGCAGCCACGCCGAGCCGGTCAGCCGGTAGACCAGCCAGCTCATGGCGATCTGCTGCACCCAGTAGCCGATGACGCCCAGCGACTGGCCGAGAAAGAACAACCGGAAATTGCGGTGCCGGAACGCGCGCAGGGAGTGGATCATCGCACCAACCGCAGACCCCGCGCTCCCGCCGTCAGGCGAGCTGCTGCAGCTGCTCGTTCACCTTCGCGAGCGTCGCGGCGAAGCGGGCGAGGCGCTCTTTTTCCTGCGCCACGATGAGCGGCGGCGCGCGTCCGATGAAGTCGCGGTTCTCGAGCTTGGCCTGGGCCTTGGCGATCTCCGCCTCGAGCCGCAGCCGCTCCTTGTGCAGCCGCTCGCGCTCGGCGGACGTGTCGACCTCGATCTTCAGCATCAAGCGGTAGTCGCCGACGATCGACACCGGCGCGCCGGCCGCGGGCAGCGGGCCCTCGACGATGACCACCTCGGCGAGCCGCGCCAGCGCGACGAGGTACGGGGCGAAGGCCTCGAGCCGGCCGCGGTCGCCCTGGATCAGCAGAGGCAGCTTCTGCGAGGGCGCGACGTTCATCTCGGAGCGCAGCGTGCGGCAGGCGTTGGTGAGGTCCTTGAGCAGCGCGATCTCCCGTTCCGCCGCTTCGTCCAGTTTCTCCCGCTGCGGCTCCGGGTAGCGGGCGAGCATGACGGAGGGGCCATGCTTCCCCGCGAGCGGCGCCACTTTCTGCCACAGCGCTTCGGTGATGAACGGGATCACCGGGTGCGCGAGCCTCAGGATCGTCTCGAGCACGCGCGCGAGGGTGCGGCGCGTGGCGCGGCTGCGCGCTTCTCCCCCCGCGGCGAGCTGCACCTTGGCGAGCTCCACATACCAGTCGCAGTACTCGTCCCACGTGAGCTCGTAGATCGCGCGCGCCAGGTTGTCGAAACGGTACTCGCGGAACGCCCGCTGGGCTTCGGCCTCGGCGCGCTGCAGCCGGCTCACGATCCAGCGGTCGGCGACCGAGGGCTCGACCGGAAGCTGCTCGTCGATCCCGGTGTCGCTCCCCGCGCAGTTCATCAGCACGAATCGCGTGGCGTTCCACAGCTTGTTGCAGAAATTCCGGTAGCCGTCGCAGCGCGAGAGGTCAAACTTGACGTCGCGCCCGTGGGAGGCGAGGCTCGCGAACGTGAAGCGCAGCGCGTCGGTGCCGAAGGCGGGTATGCCCTTCGGATACTGGCGGCGGGTCGCGGCCGCGATGGCCTCGGCCTGCCGCGGGTCCATGAGGCTCGCGGTGCGCTTCTCGATGAGCGCCTCGGGCCCGATGCCGTCCACGATATCGAGCGGATCGAGGATGTTGCCCTTGGATTTCGACATCTTCTGGCCCTCGGCGTCGCGCACGAGGCCCGTGATGTAGACCTCGCGGAACGGCGCCTTGCCGGTGAACGGCAGCGTCATCATCACCATGCGGGCGACCCAGAAGAAGATGATGTCGAACCCGGTCACCAGCACCGAGGAGGGCAGGTACATCCGCAGCGCCGGGTTGTCGGCGGGCCAGCCGAGTGTCGAAAACGGCCACAGGGCGGAGGAGAACCAGGTGTCGAGCACGTCCTCGTCGTGCCTGAGGTCCGATGCCGTCACCCTTACGCCGGCGCGCACGCGCTCGAGCATCGCCTGGCGGTGCCGCGCCTGCGCTTCCTGTTTCGTGCGCGCAACGAAGATGTTGCCCTCGCTGTCGTACCACGCCGGGATGCGGTGCCCCCACCACAGCTGCCGCGAGATGCACCAGTCCTGGATACGGGTGAGCCAGTCGTTGTAGGTGGCGGTCCAGTTCTCCGGCACGAAGCGGACCTCGCCGCGCGCCACGGCGTCCAATCCCGCTTTCGCGAGCGAGTCCATCTTCACGAACCACTGGTCGGTCAGCATCGGCTCCACCACCGCGCCGGTGCGCCCGCAGCGCGGCACCATCAGCTTGTGCGGCACCACCTGCGCAATCAGTCCCTGGTCCTTCAGGTCCGCGAGGACCTTCTCGCGCGCCTCGTAGCGGTCGAGCCCGCGGTAGGCGGCGGGCGCGTTGTCGTTCAAGCGGGCATCCAGGGTGAAGATGGGCCACGGCTCGAGCCGGTGCCGCAACCCCACCTGGTAGTCGTTGAAATCGTGCGCCGGCGTGATCTTCACGCAGCCCGAGCCGAACGCCGGGTCGACGTAATCGTCCGCGATGACCGGTATCCTGCGGCCGGTGAGGGGAAGCAGCACCTCCTTCCCGACGTACGCCTGGTAGCGGGCGTCGTCGGGATGCACGGCGACCGCGACGTCGCCGAGCATGGTCTCCGGCCGCGTGGTGGCGACCACCAGGAAGGCGGCGCCAGAGGCAAGCGGATAGCGGATATGCCACAGCGTCCCGTCTTCCTCCTCGGACTCGACCTCGAGGTCCGACACCGCGCTCTTCAGCACCGGGTCCCAGTTGACCAGCCGCTTGCCGCGGTAAATCAGTCCCTGCTCGTGCAGCCGCACGAACACTTCCGTCACCACGGCGGAGAGCCCCTCGTCCATGGTGAAGCGCTCCCGCGCCCAGTCGCACGAAGCCCCGAGCCGGCGCATCTGGCGCGTGATGGCGGAGCCCGACTCTTCCTTCCAGCGCCAGACGCGCTCGACGAATGCGTCGCGGCCGAGCGCCCGCCGTGAAATACCCTCGGCCTCGAGCTGGCGCTCGACCACGATCTGGGTCGCGATGCCCGCATGGTCGGTGCCCGGCTGCCACAGCGTGTTGTAGCCGCGCATCCGGTGATAGCGCGTGAGGGCGTCCATCAGCGTGTGCTGGAAGGCGTGCCCCATGTGCAGCGTGCCGGTGACGTTGGGCGGCGGCAGCAGGATGCAGTAGCACTGCGGGTTGGACTCGTCGAGACCGGCCCTGAAGTAGCCGTTCTTCTCCCAGGTGGAGTACCACCGGGCTTCGATCGCCGCCGGTTCGTAACTCTTGGCGAGCGCCGCCGCGAAGGGGGATGGATCCGCGGATGCGCGCCCCCCGGCCGCAGCCTCTGCCTCCTGCGGCGCCGTCTCGGTGTCCACCGGTTTGCGCAGGTTCTTCATCTGCGCGCGCAGCGTCTCCTCGATCGAGGCGCGCACCATGCTGTTGATGTCGGCCTTGACGTCCATGCTGATCTTGGCGAGCGCTGCATCGAGCGCGGTTCCGATGTCCGGCATGAACCGCTCCTTCACGATTTGAGTGATCTGCTGGTCGAGGTCGCGCTTGAGCCTCTGGTAGAGCGTGTGCTCGAGGTTCTGGGCCTGCACGCGCGAGATGACCTCGCCGGTGGAGGCGGGCATGGAGGGCAGCCGTTCCGCGGGTACGATCTCGGTCAGCGTGGGAATGCCGGGGTCCGTGCCCTGCGCAGCTGCCGCCTCCGTCAGCGTCGGTATCTCGCGCGCGGCGGATCCAGCAGCGGGCGTCCCCGCCCCGCGCATGCGCGTAAGAAGAGCGTCGGCGCGCTTCAGCAACTCGTCGCTTTCGTCCTTGCGGTTCGATTGCTCGGCCATCAGAACAGCGCGCGGTGAGCGGTGAGCGGTGAGTGGCGGACGGTGAGCAGCAAGCAGTTGCGGGCCGCGATGCGCCCGTTCGTTTCCCTGACTGCCGACTGCTTACTGCTCACGGTTCTTGCCAAGGTCGTGGGTGCGGATCTCGTAGCCGCGCTCGCGGTAGAACCGGAAGCGCTCCCGCGCCCCGGCGCGGTCGTGCTCATCGAGGCTGACGATCTCGATCAGCCGCCGGAAGCGGCTGAAGAACGGCGGCCACTCGGGACGCAGGTTGAGCAGCACCTCCTCGTGCAGCAACCGCTCGCCCATGCAATCGACGATCACCGGCGTCTCCGCGGCGAGCGGGTCGTCGGGCGCGCAATGCGGCACAAACCCGATCGCGGGCGTCATCCACAGCGCGCGGTCGAAGCGCTGGGCGGCCTCGCGGTCGGCGCAGAAGACGGTGATCTTGAGCCCGTGCGCGAACGCCTTGCCCGCGAGCTGGCACGCGGTCCGCAGCTTGTCCTCGACGTGTGTGTAGAAGTCAATCTGCGTCAAGTCACGTTCTCCCGGCCCGGTTGACGAGAAACTGCGTGAGCAGCGGCACCGGGCGTCCGGTCGCGCCTTTCTCCTTCCCGCTCTTCCATGCCGTGCCGGCGATATCGAGATGCGCCCACTTGTATTTCCTGGCGAAGCGCGCGAGAAAGCATGCCGCGGTCACCGCCCCGGCGGGGCGGCCGCCGATGTTGGCGAAGTCCGCGAAATTGCTCTTCAGCTGCTCCTGGTAGTCCTCCCACAGTGGCATGCGCCACACCCGGTCGCAGGCCTCTTCTCCCGCGACAGCGACCTCGCGGGCGAGCGCCTCGTCGTTGGCGAAGAGTCCAGTGGCGACGTGGCCGAGCGCGATGACGCAGGCGCCGGTCAGCGTGGCGATGTCGATCACAGCGGCCGGCCGGAAGCGCTCGACATAGGTGAGGGCGTCGCACAGGATCAACCGGCCCTCGGCGTCCGTGTTGAGGATCTCCACGGTCTGGCCCGACAGGCTCTTCACGATGTCGCCGGGGCGGGTGGCGCGGCCGCCCGGCATGTTCTCGGTGGAGGGGATGGCGCCGACGAGGTTGACCGGCAGCCGCATCTCGCCCGCCGCCTTCAGCGTGCCGAGGACGGCCGCCGCGCCGCACATGTCGAACTTCATCTCGTCCATGTCAGCCGCGGGTTTGATCGAGATGCCGCCGGTGTCGAAGGTGATGCCCTTGCCGACGAGCGCGACCGGCTTCTGATTCGCGGGGCCGCCGCGGTACTCGAGGGTGATGAACCGCGGCGGCTCGGCGCTGCCCTGCGCCACGGACAGCAGCGTGCGCATGCCGAGGCGCTCCATGTCCTCGCGCCCGAGCACGGTCAATTTCATGCGATAGCGCCGGGAAAGCTCGCGCGCTTCGTCGGCGAGGTGGGAGGGCGTGCACACGTTGGGCGGCAGGTTGCCAAGGTCGCGGGCGAGGGCGACGCCGTGCGTCACCGCGAGGCCCTGCTCGAGGCCGGCGGCGGCACCCTTGTGCGCGGCGCGGTCGACCGCGAGAGCGACGCGCCGTAACGCCGGGCGGTCATCCTCGCCCTTGCTCTTCATCCGCGTGAAGCGATACGCAGAGGCGCCCGCCACCGCCACCGCGTGCGCGACTTTCCACTGCGCGTCGCGGCGCCCGACTGGTAGCTCGGTCAAATGCAGCGAGGCTTCCTCGGCGCCGGTGCGATGGAGCGCGGCGACTGCCGCGGCGACCGCGTCGCGGTACTGCTTGTCGTGGAACTCGCCTTCGCGGCCGAGCCCTACCAGCAGTACCCGCCCGGTCGCTCCGGGCACGTCGTGCAGCAGCAGTGTCGCCCCGAGCTTGCCCTGCATGTCGCCGCGCCGCACGACCTTGCTCAAGTACCCCCGGGCCGCGCGATCGAGGGCCGCCGCCGCGCCGGAGAGCCGGCGCGTCTCGAACACGCCGGCCACGACGCAACCGTTCGCTCCGGTCTGCGGCACGCCGCTTTTTATGCTAAATTCCACCGTCCGCTCGCCTTCGAGTTAGGGCCCTGATTCATTGCGCATTCTAGCAAGTTGGAGCGGCACTAGCAGATGATTTTCCGGACGGCGCTTCTGCGCGAGCTCGTGGCCGTGGCGGCCGCGACTTTCTTCGTCCTGGTCGGCATCGTCATCACCATGCTGCTGGTGCGGCTGCTCGGCCAGGCGGCGGCGGGCTCGATCACCTCCTCCGGCATGGTGGCGCTCCTCGGCTTCGCGCTGATCAATTACCTGCCGGTGCTGCTCTCGCTCACGCTTTTCATCGCGGTGCTGATGACGCTCACGCGCAGCTACCGCGATTCCGAGATGATCGTCTGGTTCTCCTCGGGCATGAGCCTCACGCAATGGATACGGCCGGTGCTGCTGTTCGCCGCGCCGCTGGTGGTTGTGATCGCGTTGCTCTCGATGGTGCTGTCCCCGTGGGCGGTATCGAGCAGCGAGGAAGTCCGCCGCCAGATGGACAGCCGCAGCGACATGACGACGATCGCTCCCGGGGTATTCCGCGAGTCGCGCCATGCGGAGCGCGTGTACTTCGTGGAGGAGGTCGCCGGCGCGGAGAACCTCGTCGCCAACGTGTTCGTAAGCTCCACGCAGCACGGCCGGCAGGGCGTCATGGTGGCGGCCCGCGGCTTCCAGGAGACCGCGGAGAACGGGGATCGCTTTCTTGTCCTGCTCAACGGCCACCGCTACGAGGGTGAGCCGGGCTCGAGGGAATACAAGATCTACGACTTCGAGCGTTACGCGATGCGCATCGAGACCGCGGAGTCGCACGCGCCGCGCACGCCCACCCCCAAGTCGCTTTCCACCCTCGATCTGCTGCGGGAGCCGACGCCGCGCAATCTGGCCGAGCTGTCATGGCGCCTGGGCTTGCCGGCGGCCACGCTGATTCTCTCGCTGCTGGCGATCCCGCTGTCGTTCGTCAATCCGCGGGCAGGCCGCTCGCTGAACCTCATCCTCGCGCTGCTGATCTACATGGTCTACAGCAACCTCCTCTCGATCACCCAGGCCTCCATCGCGCAGTCGCGTATCTCGCCCGTGGCGGGATTGCTGGGCGTGCACGCCGTCATGCTGCTGCTCCTGCTCGCGCTCTTCTACCGGCGCCTGATGGTGTTCTCGCTGTTCCGGCGGGCGTGATGAGGACGCTCAGCCGCTACCTCGCGACGGAGATCGTGGCGGCGACCGCCATGGTGATCGTCGCGCTGCTGATGCTGTTCGCGTTTTTCGATCTTCTCGACCAGCTCAAGGACCTCGGGCGCGGCGCCTACAACATGCGCCGGATCCTGATCTACGTGCTGCTGTCGATGCCGGACCACGCCTATGTCCTGTTTCCGGTCGCCGCCCTGATCGGCACGCTGTTTGCGCTCGCCCACCTGGTGGCCGGGTCGGAATACACCGTGATGCGGACCTCCGGCGTGTCGAGCACGCGCTTCGCGGCGATCCTGGCCTCGATCGGCCTCGGTTTTGCCGTGCTCACCTTCGCGTTCGGCGAATTCGTTTCCCCGCCCGCGCAGCAGCTCGCGCAGCGCCTGCGCTCCCAGGCGATCACCGGGCTGGTGGCGCAGGAATTCCGCTCGGGGCTGTGGATCAAGGATGACCGGCGCTTCATCAACGTGATCGAGGTGCTGCCCGATTCATCGTTGCGGGGGGTGCGGATCTACGAGTTTGACAGCAAGTCGCGGCTCGCCTCGGCCAGCTTCGCCCAGCGCGGGCGCTACCAGAGCGGCCGTCGCTGGCTGCTGCAGGACGTCATCCAGACGCAGTTCGACGAGACGAAGTCTACGGTGAAGGAGATCGCGGAGATGGATTGGCAATCCGTGCTCGACCCGACCCTCATCGCGGTGCTGCGCGTCAAGCCCGAGCAGATGTCGGCGTGGAACCTCTATTCCTACTCCCAGCACCTGAAGGAGAACCGGCAGAAGGCGCTGCGCTACGAGATCGCGTTGTGGGCCAAATTCGTCTATCCCCTCGCGGTGGTCGTGATGATGGTGCTGGCGCTGCCGTTCGCCCACATCCAGAGCCGGCAGGCGGGAGTCGGCGCCAAGATCTTCACCGGCATCATGCTGGGCCTCCTGTTCCATTTCCTGAACCGGCTGTTCTCGCATCTGGGGCTGCTCAACAGCTGGTCGCCGCTGGCAACCGCGATCACGCCCACCGTGATCTTCCTGTCCCTCGCGACCGTGATGATGTGGTGGCAGGAGAGACGGTAAGGCAGAAGGCAGAAGGCAGAAGGCAGAAGAGGCACTGCTTAGCAGTTCTCGGTCATCCTTCTGCCTTCATCCTTCATCCTTGATTACTCTGGTGCCGGCCAGCCGGTCGTGCAGGAACAGGCCGTCGCGGTCTACCAGAGCCCACAGGAACCCGGCACCCGCGAGCGCGCAGCCCGCGAGCGCGAACAGGAAGCGG
>JAHZNX010000087.1 GCA_020028375.1 Betaproteobacteria bacterium
CGGCGCATGCCGATCTCGAGGGTGAAAGTCTTGATCGGGAAAGTGCCTTCGCGCCGGTCGAGGCACACCGAGTCGAGCCCGCTCCTCTGGGTGAGGAACACGGTGTCGCCGGTCGCCTCGGCGATGCGCGTCAGCGCGGGCTGGCAGATCTCGCGCAGGTTGAAGCGCGGCGCGGCCGTGAGCCCGAGCTCGAACATCATCGAGCCGAGGAAATAGCGGTGCGAGTCGGGGTCCTGCTGCACGATGCTTTCCGTGGTGAGGCACTTCAGCATGCGATGCACGGTCGGGCGCTGCAGCCCGGTGCGGGTGGCGAGATCGAGCAGGCGCGAGCCGCCGCGGTTGTGGGCGGCGATCTCGCGCAGCAGCGTCAGCGCGCGCTCGATGCTTAGTACCCCGGAGTCCGGATCGTGAACAAGAGAAGTGAGCGCCTCCGGAGAGGTTCTGGCGACGCCGGTCGTTCTGTGCTAGCTTTCACCCATATTCTGGACGCCCCGGAGCGAGTCGAATGATGGACTTCGGGGCCGCCGCCCGACCGCACCGCACCCCTGCCGAGCGCCCGCCATGACCGAACGCACCCGCGCAGCAACCGAGCGCGTTTCCGCCGGCGCGCGCTTTCGCGCTGCGCTGGCCGCAGAGCGCCCGCTGCAGGTCGTCGGCACCCTCAATGCCTATTCCGCGCGCATGGCGCAGGGCGTCGGCTACCGCGCCATCTACCTTTCGGGCGGGGGGGTGGCTGCCGCCTCGCTGGGGGTGCCCGATCTCGGCATCAGCGGGCTCGATGACGTGCTGACCGACGTGCGCCGCATCACCGATGCCTGTCCCCTGCCCCTGCTGGTGGACGTGGACACGGGCTTCGGGGCGAGCGCGCATAACATCGCGCGCACCGTGAAATCCCTCATCAAGTTCGGCGCCGCCGCGATGCACCTGGAGGACCAGGTCGGCGCCAAGCGCTGCGGCCATCGCCCCAACAAGGAGCTGGTGTCGAAGCAGGAGATGGTGGACCGGGTCAAGGCGGCGGCTGACGCGAAGACCGATCCCCAATTCGTGGTCATGGCGCGCACCGACGCGCTGGCGGTGGAGGGGCTGCAGGCGGCCGTCGACCGCGCCTGCGCGTGCGTGGAGGCGGGCGCCGACATGATCTTCCCGGAGGCGATCACCGAGCTCGCCATGTACCGGAAATTCGCCGACGCCGTGAAGGTACCGATACTCGCCAACATCACCGAGTTCGGGAAGACGCCGCTCTTCACCGTGCAGGAGCTCGGGAGCGCGGGGGTGGCGATGGTGCTCTACCCCCTTTCGGCGTTCCGCGCCATGAGCGCAGCCGCGCTGCGCGTCTACCAGGCCTTGCGCCGGGACGGCACGCAGAAGGGCGTGCTGGAGCTGATGCAGTCGCGCGACGAGCTCTACGAATTCCTCGACTACCACGCTTACGAGCGCAAGCTCGACGAGCTGTTCGCGCGCGACAAGAAGAAGTGACGGGAATCCTGCTGTCCAGGGCCACGCTGGCGCGTTACGGCGACAGCCTTGCCGCCGCCGCGCGCGAGGCGGGCATCGAGTCACGGGTCGTGCACCTGCCGGAGGACCCGAAAGCGCACTTGGCGCAGGAGGATTGCGCGAGCATCAAGATTGCCTACCTCACTCGTGACATCACCTTCTCCGAGCATTACCGCGCGTTCGGTGAGACGCTCGTCGCCGCGCCCAATCTCAAGTGGGTGCACTTCGTCAATACCGGCGTCGATCAGCACGCGTTCCTCCCGAACCTCGTCGACCGCCGGGTCCGCCTGACGACCTCCGCCGGTTCGAACGGCGAGCCGGTGGCGCAGACCGCGATCTGCGGGCTGCTGATGCTCGCCCGCGGGTTCCCGTACTGGTGGGCGGCGCAGGGCCGCCGGGAGTGGGCGCCGGTGCGGGGCGATGCCGTGCCGCGCGAGCTCCCGGGGCAGACCGTTGTCGTTGTGGGGCTCGGCACGGTCGGCGCGGCGGTCGCGCGCTTCTGCCAGGCACTCGGGATGCATGTCATCGGCGTGCGGCGCAACCCGCGGCGCGCCGACGACCCGGTGCACGAGATGCACGCGCCTGCCGCGCTGCCCGGGCTGCTCGAGCGCTGCGACTGGGTCGTGCTGGCCTGCCCGCTCACGCCCGAGACGAGGCACATGATCAACGCCGGAACGCTCGGGCGGCTGCCGCGGGGGGCACGACTGGTCAACGTCGCGCGTGGCGGACTCGTGGACGAGCGCGCATTGGCCGCGGCGCTGGAGAGCGGTCGGCTGGGAGGCGCCTATCTCGACGTATTCGAGCAGGAGCCGCTCCCCGCCGATTCCCCCCTCTGGGAGCTTCCCAACGTCATCATCTCGCCGCACAACGCTTCGGCCTCGGCGGGCAACGATGACCGCGCCACGCGGATCTTCCTCGCCAACCTCGTAAGCTGGGCGCAGGGCCGGCCGCTCCAGAACGAAATCTGATCCGCGGGGGCGGCCGACCGCGCCGTACATTGTCGCGGCCGCGGCCAACGTATTAATATCTGTACTCTTTTTGCCTGGCCGCGCCGGATCATGCAGCTCTTTGCCCTCGGCATCAACCACCAGACCGCTCCGCTTTCAGTGCGCGAGCAGGTGGTGTTTCACGCCGAAAACCTGATCGAGGCGCTGCGCGAGCTGGTCGACCGCCGCCCGGTCAAGGAGGCGGCGATCATCTCCACCTGCAACCGCACCGAGATCTACTGCTCGACCGCCGAGCCGCACGCCGCGGTCGACTGGATGGCCGGCTACCACAGCCTGAAGCCCCAGCAGCTGGAGCCCTACCTCTACCAGCTGCCGCAGGAGAAGGCCGTCAAGCACGTGTTCCGCGTGGCGAGCGGGCTCGATTCGATGGTGCTGGGCGAGCCGCAGATTCTCGGGCAGTTCAAGCAGGCGGTGCGCACGGCCCAGGCGGCGGGCACGCTCGGGCTGCTGCTGAACAAGCTGTTCCAGCGCACCTTTGCGGTGGCGAAGACGGTGCGCTCCGAGACCGATATCGGTGCGGCGACGGTGTCGATGGCGTCCGCCGCGGTCGGGCTCGCGCAGCGCATCTATCCCGCGATCGACGAGCAGAGCGTCCTCTTCATCGGCGCCGGCGAGATGGTCGAGCTTTGCGCCACGCATTTCGCCGCCCAGCATCCCCGCCGCCTGACCTTTGCCAACCGCACGCTCGAGCGCGCCCAGGCCCTCGCCGACCGCTTCCTCGGCCGCGCCATCACGTTGAACGATCTGCCCTCGCAGCTCGCCGGCCACGACATCGTAGTGAGCTCCACGGCGAGCACCCTCCCGATCATCGGCAAGGGGCTCATGGAACGCGCGCTGCTGGCGCGCAAGCACCGGCCGATGCTCATGTTCGATCTGGCAGTGCCGCGCGACATCGAGGAGGAAGTGGGGCAGTTAGACGACGTGTTTCTCTACGGCGTGGACGATCTGGGCAACGTCGCGCGCGAGGGCATGGACGTGCGGACCCAAGCGGTGGCGCAGGCCGAGGTGATCATCGAGAACCAGGTCACCGAGTTCATGCACTGGCTCGGCAACCGCGAGCTGGTGCCATCCATACGCGCGCTGCGCGATACCGCCGAGCGGGCGCGGCGTCACGAGATGGAGCGCGCCCTGCGGCGCCTCGCCCGGGGCGAGGACCCGCAGGTGGTCATGGAGCAGCTGTCGCGGGCGCTCACGGCGAAGCTCACGCACGCTCCGACGCACGCGCTGTCGCATGCGCGGGAGGACGAGCGCAAGCGGCTGGCGGAGCTTCTGACCCGCCTCTACCAGATTCCGCGCCAGGAATGAAACCGAGCATCGCAGCGAAGCTCGGGCAGCTCTCGGGCCGGCTCGAGGAGCTGAATCGCCTCCTCTCCTCCGAGAACGCGACCGCCGACCTCGACAACTACCGCAAGTTGACCCGCGAGCACGCCGAGATCGCGCCGCTCGTCGAGCTCTACCAGCGCTACGTGCAGGGCGAGGCCGACATCCGGGCGGCACAGGAGATGAGCGGGGATCCTTCCATGCGCGAGTTCGCCGAATCCGAGATGCGCCAGACCCGCGAGCGGCTCGCGGGCATCGAGGACGAACTGCAGAAGAGGCTGCTGCCCAAGGACCCCAACGACGAGCGCAACATCTTTCTCGAAATCCGCGCCGGCACCGGCGGCGAGGAGTCCGCCCTCTTCGCGGGCGAGCTGTTCCGGCTCTACAGCCGCTATGCCGAGCGCAACCGCTGGCCGGTCGAGGTGGTATCGCAGAGCCCGTCCGACCTCGGCGGCTACAAGGAGGTCATCGCCAAGATCTCGGGACAGGGCGCCTATTCAAGGCTCAAGTTCGAGTCCGGAGGCCACCGGGTGCAGCGGGTGCCGTTCACCGAGACCCAGGGCCGCATCCACACCTCGGCCTGCACGGTGGCGGTGATGCCGGAGGCCGACGAGATCGCGGACGTGGTGCTCAACCCGGCGGAGCTGCGCGTGGATACCTACCGCGCTTCGGGGGCGGGCGGCCAGCACGTCAACAAGACCGACTCGGCGGTGCGCGTCACGCATCTGCCGACCGGCATCGTGGTGGAGTGCCAGGACGACCGCTCGCAGCACAAGAACCGGGCGCGAGCGCTCGCCATCCTCGCCGCGCGCATCAAGGCCAAGCAGTTGAGCGAGCAGCAGGCGAAAATGGCCGCCACCCGCAAGTCTCTCGTCGGCAGCGGCGACCGCTCCGAGCGCATCCGCACCTACAATTTTCCGCAGGGGCGCGTGACCGACCACCGCATCAACCTCACGCTCTACAAGATCGACCGGATCATGGACGGCGAGCTCGACGAGCTGATCGCGGCGCTCGCGGCCGAGCACCAGGCCGAGCAGCTCGCCCAGCTCGCCGAGGACACGCAGCCGGCGTGAGCCCGGGCACTGCGGATCGCAGCGGCGAAGTCCGCGGATGGCGGGTGCGAGCATAGACGAGTTGTTGCGGTCCGCGGGCATCGCGGCGATTGATGCGCGAGTGCTGCTGCGCGCGGCGCTCGGCGTCGACGACGCTTATCTCGCTGCCCATTCCGCTCAATCGCCGACCGACCGGCAGCGCAACCATTTTCTTGCATTGGTCAGGCGCCGCCAGGCGGGGGAACCGGTCGCCTATATCACCGGCGAGCGCGAGTTCTACAGCCTCGCGTTCAGGGTGACACCGGCAGTCCTGATCCCGCGGCCGGAAACGGAGCTTCTGGTCGAATCCGCGCTCGAACGCGTGCCCGCGCAGGGGCCCTGTCGCGTGCTCGAGCTCGCCACCGGCAGCGGCTGCGTCGCCGTTGCGATCGCGCTGCACCGCCCAAGCGCTCAGGTGACGGCGACAGATGTAGCGGGCGATGCGCTCGCGGTCGCACGCGACAACGCGGCTCGGCACGGTGCGCACATCGAGTTTGTCGAGAGTGACTGGTTTGCTGCGCTTGCCGGCCGGCGCTACCACCTCATCGTCTGCAATCCGCCTTACGTGGCGGAGCGGGACCCTCATTTGCAGAAGGGCGATCTGCGGTTCGAGCCGCGCGCGGCGCTCGTTGCCGGCGCGGATGGGCTCGGCTGCATCCGCCTGATCGTCGCGCAGGCGGGCGCTTGCCTCGAGTCCGGCGGGAGCCTGCTACTCGAGCACGGCTACGACCAGGCCGCGCGCTGCCGCGCATTGCTGGAGCAGGCAGGCTATCGCGACGTGACCTCGCGCCGCGACCTTGCCGGCGGCGAGCGGGTCACCGGCGGAAGGGTTTGACGCCGCGCTTGCGCAGCCGTTAGAATAATGCCTGATAAAATTAGTCGGATATTGGATAAACCATGAGTATTCAAGATGTTATCAAGAAGCAGGTGAACGCGAACAAGGTCGTGCTCTACATGAAGGGCACGCCGGACGTCCCGCAGTGCGGCTTTTCGGCGAACGCAATCGGCATCCTGCGCGCGTGCGGCGTGAACGACCCCTACACCGTCAACGTGCTGGAGAACCCCGATATCCGCCAGGGCATCAAGGAGTACGCCAACTGGCCCACGATCCCGCAGCTCTACGTGAACGGCGAGTTCATCGGCGGCTCCGACATCATGATCGAGCTGTACCAGAGCGGGGAACTCAAGAAGCTGCTCGAAAAATCGGCCGCTTGAAAAGCGCCCGCTCGCGAACGGCACGGCCGGCTTCATGCCGGCCGTTCTCTTTCCCAGTCCCGTCGGCCGTCAGTCATCGCTCGTCGCGCGCTCATGCGACGAGCGAATAGCCGTACTGCCCGAGTAGTCCCAGCGCGATTACGAACAGCGCGTGCTTCACCCAGAGGCGAAACGTCTCCGCGTCGATGCGGTTGCGGATGCGCACGCCGATGAGCGAGCCGGCAACCCCGATCGCGACGAACGGCAACGTTACGAGCCACTCGTCCATCGCGATGCCGCCGCGCGTGGAGAGGACCATGAACTGCGTCGACTTGCCGACCAGAAAGCACAGGTTGAGGCCCTGCACCAGCATCGCGGGTGTCACGCCGAGCGAAAGGTAGTAGACGATGAGAGGGGGCGCGGCGATGTTGGCGGTTCCTTCGAAGATCCCCGAGGCAAGACCGGAGAGCGGCGCAAAGACGCGCTCGTGCCGCCGCATCACAGACCATCGGGCGCGGCCCAGGCGGTCGAGGTTGAGATAGAGCAGCGTAAGGAGCGCCAGCACGAGCGTGTAGGGCCCATCCGGCGCGGCAACGAACACCGAGGTTCCGGCGGCCGCTCCAAAGACCATGTAGATCGGCATCATCCAGAAGCGCGCGAGAGTGGCACGCAGCGGGCCACTGGTGAATAGCGCGACGCAGATCGTCGCCACGGTCGGGAGCAGGACAAAGATGATCGCGGTGCGCATGTCGCTGACCATCGCGATCAGCGGCGTCGCGATGAACGGGAAGCCGAATCCCAGCGCGCCCTGCAGCAGCCCGGCGACGAGCAACACGACCGCGAACCAGAGGATCAGCGCGAGCGGAACAGATTCAGGGAACATCGTTCTCTTGCGAGATATCGTGACCGCCGCAGCGTGAGGAACCGGCCGCCGGATACGCGGCGTGCGGACCAGGCGCAAGAAAGGCTCGGGCGATCATGCGGTTTGCGAAGTCTAGCAAAGGACTCCGCCGCCGCGGCCCCATGCCGGCTACCCGATTGTCATAGCGGGGCGATTCCACTACGATGGGTTCCGCGTAACGTCACGGAGGAGAGCCACCATGAGCGAGAGCATGACAGGCGGGCGCGCCGTCGGCGCCGGTCAAGGCTGGGCATGGATCGCGGACGGATTCGGCCTGTTCAAGAAGTCCCCGGGCATATGGATCGCGCTGGTCATCATCCTGCTCGTGATCCTGGTGGTGCTGGCGTTCATTCCCCTCCTCGGCGCGGTGGCCACGTTCCTGCTGATGCCCGTTTTCATTGGGGGCTTGACGCTCGGCTGCCGGGCGTTGCAGGGCGGCGGCGAACTCGAGCTGGGTCATCTCTTCGCGGGATTCGACAAGGCGCACGCGGGTAACCTCATCGTGCTGGGGGCCCTCGCCATCGGCGGCTGGATCATCGTGATGATTCCCGTGGTCGCGATCGCCGGGGTGGGCGCGGTCGTCGGTCTCTTGCGCGGCGACGCGGCAGGCGTGGCCGCGATGGGCGGCAGCCTGATGCTCGCCTGGCTGGTGGCGTTGGCTCTCAGCATTCCGATTTACATGGCTCTGTGGTTTGCACCCGCCCTGGTGGTGCTGCGCAGGATGGCCCCCGTGGCCGCCCTCAGGGAGAGCTTCTTCGGCTGCCTGAAGAACATCGTTCCGTTCCTCGTCTACAGCATCGTGTTTGTCGTGCTGGGCATCCTCGCCTCGATTCCGCTGGGGCTCGGCTGGCTCGTTCTGGGACCGGTAACAATCGCGTCGGTCTACGTCGCGTATCGCGACATCTTCGGCGACGCCTGAGCGCGCTCCGGCACGCCCCGGGGCGCCGCTTGCGCCCGCGCGCCAGACGTTTCGGCCGAACCCGTAAATATCTTTTATAACAATGCGTTGCACCATTAAATGAAAGCGCTTGCAGAGAGCGGGGATGCCTGTTTAAAATAATTCGGTTACGCTCGGACCCTGGCCTGGAATGACCCACGACTGGAGGATTCCCATGAACATCATGACGGACGCGAAGAACCTCACCGCAACGACCAAGCCCGCCGGCGGGAAGGTGCGCATGACGTCGTCGGAGGCCTTCATCGAGACCCTGGTTGCGCACAAGGTGAAGGACGTGTTCGGCATCGTGGGCTCGGCCTACATGGACGCCCTCGATCTCTTCCCGGGCGCGGGCATCCGGCTGGTGAGCGTTGCGCACGAGCAGAATGCGGCGCACATGGCCGACGGCTACGGGCGCGTCACCAACCGGCCGACGGTGTGCATCGCGCAGAACGGCCCCGGCATCACCAATTTCGTCACCGCCGTGGCGGCGGCCTACTGGGCGCACACGCCGATGGTGGTGGTGACCCCGGAGTCGGGAAGCCTCACGGCGGGGCACGGCGGCTTCCAGGAAACGGAGCAGCTGCCGATCTTCTCGAAGATCACCAAGTGGCAGGTGCACGTGAATTCGCCGCTGCGCATGGCCGAGCTGATGCACCGCGCCTTCACCGTCGCGCTGCACG
>JAHZNX010000324.1 GCA_020028375.1 Betaproteobacteria bacterium
GCGGCTGGTGATCGGCGCGGTGATACTGGTCGCCGTGATTCGCGCGATGGGCTACACGTTTCCGCCGGTCGGCCGCGCGTGGATGCCGTACGCCGTGCTCGCATTCGTGGGCAATTGCCTGCCGTTCTGGTTCATCACCTGGGGCCAGAAATCCATCGACAGTGCGCTCGCCGGCATCCTCATGGCGATCATGCCGCTCACGACGCTGCTGCTCGCGCATCTCTTTGTCGCGGGCGAGCACATGACACGCTATCGCGTGCTGGGCTTTCTGCTGGGCTTCGTCGGCATCGTCGTGCTCATGGGGCCGGCCGCGCTGGCGGGCCTGGGCGGCTCGCCGATTGAGGTGCTGGCCCAGCTCTCGGTGCTGGCGGGCGCGCTGTGCTACGCGGCGAACGGCGTGATCATCCGCGTGACCCTCAAGGGGGAGGTCATGGTCGCTTCGGCCGCCATCATCGCGATTGCCGCGGTGATCAGCGTGCCGGTCGCCCTGGCGGTGGACCAGCCGTGGCGGCTCGAGCCCGGCTGGAACGCGGTTTCGATTCTCCTCTGGATCGGCATCGGCCCGACGGCCATCGCGACCCTCGTGCATCTCAAGCTCATCGCATCCGCGGGGCCCACCTTCATGTCGCTGATCAATTACTGCATCCCGGTCGTTGCGTTGATCATCGGTGTGGCGCTGCTCGGGGAAGAGCCCGGCGCGAATGCCTACTCGGGCCTGCTCCTGATTCTCGCCGGAATCGGATGGAGCCAGCTGCGCCGCTCCAGAAATCGGTAACAAGTGACGAGAAATGGTCGGCGAGCGAACCGTGGCAACTGACCCACTCCCCAATCGGGGTGTGGAATAAGTCCCGGCATTCGTCACTTGATGCGTATCACGCAACTCCCGGGATGCCGCTCGTTGCTTGAAATCGACCGTCCGCGCCCCCAAATCTCTTCACGTGAGAACGATCACTGCGGTTGGAATGGGTCTTGCTGAGAATGTCAACCCGAGAGCCCGGAAAAGCGTTGTTTTCGGGCATGAGGGGTAAACGGCGATGAACATCATCTATAGCAGCGACAGCTACTACGTGGTGGAGTACCCCGCGCAGCATGGCTACGAGCTGGTGGACAAGCTCAGCGCCCGCGGCACGTTCTTCCAGGGCGATGTCGCGGACCGGTTCGTGGAATCGCTGCAGGCTGCCGTCGCCGAAGACGCTTCCGTCGAGCGCGTGGATGAATTCCTCGGCAGCTTCGACGTCCTGCTGAACCAGCCCCTCGTCGTTCACTGAAGTTTGCGGACGGTCGTCCGCAAACTCTTCATTCCGCATCCCTCACGCGCGGCGCGACCAGCCGGGCTCGTCGCGGTCGAGCAGGCGCTTGAGCGCCTCGAAATGCAGCTCGGACTGCTTCGTGTCCTCCATCATCTGCTTGCCGGTCATCATGGCGACGCGCTCGGTCACGATGCGCAGCGGCTTGCCGGTGCCCATGGCCAGCACCTGCAGCATGCACGCGCGCTCGAGATAGTAGAGATCGTCGAATGCGAGCGCGACCGAGGGGCCGCACACGATGACCCCGTGGTTGCCGAGGAACAGCACGTCGGCATCCCTTGCCTGGGCGCACATGCGCTCGCCTTCGGCTGCGTCCAGTGCGAGGCCGTTGTAGTTGTCGTCGTAGGCGACGCGCCCGTGGAATTTGAGCGAATTCTGGCTCGCCCACTCGAGCCGTCCTCCGTGCACCACGGTGAGCGTAGTGGCGAACGGCATGTGCGTGTGCATGACGCATTTCGCCGAGGGCTTGGCGCGGTGCATGGCGCCGTGGATGAAGAATGCGGTGGGCTCGACACCGTGCCGGCCCGCGACCTTGCGGCCCGTGACATCCACCGTCACCAGGTCCGCCGGCGTCACTTCCGACCAGTGCAGGCCCTCTGGGTTGATCAGAAAATGCCCTGGCCGCCCGGGGATCTCCACGCTGAAGTGATTGCAGATGCCCTCACCGAAGCCAAGCCGGTTCGCCCAGCGCAATGACGCCGCGAGATCCCTGCGCGCCTCAAGCTCCTGTGTGCCGGGTTTCATGCCGCCAGCTCGATTACCGTGTAGTCGCCGCGCGGGCGCGCGAAGTAGCGCGTGAGAATCTTGTAGGTGTCGAGATCGAACGCCGCCGGCGGGCGCCGGCTCTCCAGCTCGCCGAGCTCGGCTTCGGAGCGCACGGTGCCGAGATAGCACCAGCGGTCGAGCACGATGATCTCTCCCCGCGCCGCGCCGGTCTCGAGCACTCCGATCCGTCCCTTGAACGGCCACGGCCGCATCCGCAGCTGCGCGAGCGCGGCGCCCAGCCGCAGCGCGTGAGCGGCGCGCGATTCCTTGCCGACGCAGGCGCCGCGGCAGCGCTTGAGCTGGTGGGCGAAGCACGGCCCTTTGCCTTTCTCCAGGCCGAGGACGATCAAGCAGAGCTGCTGCGCGGTTGCGATTTCCCGCAGCGCCTCGAGCGCGGCGGAGCGCGAGCGGAACAACCCGTGGAGATCATCGAACCGCACCCGGCCCAGGTCGTGCGCGCTGACCAGCCGGGGGGGAGCGAGCAGCTCCTCGGCCCGCCAGTGCCAGGCGCAGAGCTCTGCCGCGCGCCGCAGCCGGCGGTTATAGACGGGGGCGAGGCTCTTCACGAGCCGCGACTCCTCGATCAGCGCGCCCAGCTCGCCGGCGGTCTCGATCCAGTCCACCCGCTTCACCTGCTGCGCGATCTTCATGTCCCGGGCGTCGCGGTGATCGCCCGCAAAATGCGCCAGCACCCGCGAGCGCAGGTTGATGCTCTTGCCCACATAGAGCGCGGCGCCGTTCTCTCCATAGAAAAGGTAGACGCCGGGAGCTTCC
>JAHZNX010000325.1 GCA_020028375.1 Betaproteobacteria bacterium
GAGTCGCTGTGGAAGTTCCGGGTGAAGGGCTTCGGCCCGCTGCTGGTGGCGATGGACGCTCACGGCGGCAGCCTCTACACGGAAGTCAACGCGCAGGCGCGCGCGAAGCGTGCCGCCGTGCTCGCCTCCCTCGGCGTCAAGGACCGTTGAAACGTCTCAAGACCGACATCCTCATCCTCGGCGCCGGCGGCGCGGGGCTGTTTGCCGCGCTGCACGCGTACCAGGCTGACCCGTCGCTTGCAATCACCGTCGCGGTGAAGGGACTCCTCGGCAAGTGCGGCTGCACGCGGATGGTGCAGGGCGGATACAACGTTGCGCTGGCGCCGGAGGACTCGGTCGAGCGCCACTTCATGGACACGATCGAAGGCGGCAAGTGGCTCCCGGACCAGGACCTCGCGTGGACGCTGGTCACGGTCGCGATCGAGCGCATCCGCGAGCTCGAGAACGAGCTCGGTTGCTACTTCGACCGCAACCCCGACGGCACCATTCACCAGAAGGCGTTCGCGGGGCAGACCTTCGACCGCACCGTGCACAAGGGCGATCTGACCGGCATCGAGATCATGAACCGCCTCGCCGAGCAGGTGTGGGCGAGCGGCATGGCGCGGCTGGAAGAGCACCGCGCGGTGGAGCTCATCAGGAACCGGCGCGGCGATGCGCTGGCGGGCGTGCTGATGGTAGATGTGAGGAGCGGCGAGTTCGTACTGGTGCAGGCGAAAGCGGTGCTGCTCGCCACCGGCGGCGGCCCGACCATGTACAAGTACCACACGCCCTCCGGCGACAAGACCTGCGACGGACTGGCGATGGCACTGCGCGCCGGGCTGACGCTGCGCGACATGGAGATGGTGCAGTTCCACCCGACGGGGCTGCTGGCGGGGCCCGGCACGCGCATGACGGGCACCGTGCTCGAGGAGGGCCTGCGCGGCTCCGGCGGCCACTTGCTGAACGGATCGAAGCAGCGCTTCATGCAAGGTTACGACGCCAAGGGCGAGCGCGCCACGCGCGACATTGTCTCGCGCGCGATCTTCAGTGAAATGCGCGCGGGCCGGACGACGCCCCACGGCGGCGTCTATATCAGCATGGGACATCTCGGAGCGGATCGGGTGCGCCGGGAATTCAAGGGCATGGTCGAGCGCTGCGCCGATTGCGGCTTCGATCTCGCGGGCGGGCTGGTGGAGGTGGTGCCGACCGCGCACTACATGATGGGCGGCGTTGTCTTCCGCGGCGACTGCACGACGGAGCTGCCGGGGCTTTTCGTCGCGGGCGAGGATTCGGGCGGCGTGCACGGCGCGAACCGCCTTGGCGGCAACGGCGTCGCCAATTCCACCGTGTTCGGCGGCATCGCGGGAGAGGCGATGGCGCCGTGGGTCGGGCGCCATGCCGCGCTGCACGAACCGGACGAGGCGGCAATCGATGCCGCGGTCGCGCGCGCCCGGGCGCCGCTCGGCAAGCCCGCTGGCGATCTCAACACCATCCGCGAGAAGCTCTACGATGTGATGTGGGACGACGTCGGCATCGTACGTGATGGCGCCGGCCTGACGCGGGCGGAGGGCGCACTCGAGGAGCTGGAGGCGCGGCTCGATGCCACCGGCGCAGGCGGGACGGATCTCGCCTTCAACCTCACCTGGCACGACTGGCTCAATATGAAGAACCTGCTGCTGGTCTCGAAGTCGATCCGCGCCTCCGCGGTGGCGCGAGAGGATTCGCGCGGCGCGCACTATCGCTCGGATTTCCCCGAGGTGCGCGATCTCGACCGCTCGCGTGTCCGAAAGGATTCTCTGGACTCCCGCCTGCGCGGGAGTGATGGGGTATGTTGCGCGTGCTTGATTCGCACGACGGGACGGGCGAAACTCGCCGGACCAACCACTTTGGGGAGGAGAAGACCATGAAACGTTCAATTGCGTTCGCAGCCATATTGGCGATGCTGGCTGCGTGGTCGGGCGCGGCTCTGGCGCAGGAATATCCCGCCAGGCCGGTCAGGCTGGTCGTGCCGTTTCCCGCGGGAGGCGGCAGCGACATCATCGCGCGCGTGGTCGCCCAGAAAATGCGCGAAGCTCAACTACGACCCGGTGCGGGATTTCACGCCGATCTCGATGGCGTCTTCCTACCCGTTCGTGCTGGTGGCGCATCCATCGCTGCCGGTGCAGTCGGTGAAGTCGCTGGTGGCCCTGGCAAAGGCGAGGCCGGATCAGGTCATTTACGCCTCGGCCGGCTCCGGGACCATGTCGCACATGGCGATGGAGCTGCTGCGGCTCAATACCGCGATCAAGCTTACGCACGTGCCGTACAAGGGAGCCGCACCCGCCTCCGTTAGCCTGATGTCGGGCGAGTCGCAGTGCGCGTTCATCGTGATGCCGGTTGTCGGGCCGCAGGTCAAGGCCGGCAAGATGCGCGGTCTCGGCGTCGCGGCGCCGGAGCGCTCCTCCGTCGCGCCGGAAATTCCGACGATGCAGGAGGCCGGCATCAAAGGGCACATCGCCTTGCAATGGAACGGCTTCTTCGCGCCGGCGCGAACGCCGCAGCCGGTCCTTGACCGGCTGCACCGCGAGGTGGCGAAGACGGTCCATCTCCCCGACGTCAGGCAGCGCTTCGAGGCGGAAGGCGCGACGCCGGCGGGAACCAGCCCGGCTGAGTTCACAGCGTTCTTCCGATCGGAGGCCGAGAAGTGGGCGGACGTGGCGCGGCGGTCGGGAACGAAGCTGGATTGAAGCAGTGACGCATCCTCCGGCAGGGAGGGTCTCCGGATGAACGCCAGGCAGAATCCGTCCTTGACCGCCATGGGCTGGGAATTGCTGCGCCTGGGTGCAGTTGCTTTTGGCGGGCTGGGCGCCACGCTTGCTTTGCTGCAGCGCGGCCTGGTTGACCGGCGGCAGTGGTTGCAGGAGCGCGACATCGGCGAGGCGCTGGCAATCACCAAGGCGCTGCCGGGGTCCACGGGGATACAGGTGGTCGCCTATCTCGGCTGGCGGCTGCGCGGCTGGCCGGGGGCGCTCCTTGCGGCGGCGGCGTTCATCGCTCCGGCAGCTGTACTGATGATCGTGGCGGCGGCCGGCTCGCTGGCCCTGCCCGATCAGCCGTGGGTCAAGGGAGCGCTGACCGGCGTTCAGATCAGCGTGGTCGGGCTGCTCGCCGCGGCGATGTGGCGGCTTGCGCGAAGCGAGGCGAAGGGCCCGACGCTCACAGCGGTGCTGTTGGCGAGCTGCGTGCTTGGGTTCTTCATTCACGCATTGATCATCGTGGTCGGCGCGGGACTCGTCGGCGCGCTGTTTGCCGCGGGGCGGGTCGGTGGCTGAACTCATCCTGCGCTTCCTCGTTGTGGGCGCAACGGCATTCGGCGGCGGCGGAGCGGCCCTGCCCCTGGTGGAGCGCATCACGGTGGCCGACACCGGCTGGCTCACGCCGCAGCAGTTCGCGATCGGCGTGGGGTTCGCCTATGCGACGCCGGGCCCGGTCCTGATCTTGGCCGCGTTCGTCGGCTATTACGTCGCGGGGATAGCCGGTGCGCTGGCCGCCACTGTCGCGGTGTTCGCCATCCCGGTGCTGCTTGCGGCCGGGTCCGCGGGGGTGGTCGCGCGGCTGAACCGCCATGCGCGGTTCCGGGCGTTCGGCCGGTTTGCCGCGGCAGCGGCAGTCGGCCTGCTGGCGGTCACGCTTGTCACGCTCGCGCGCCCGGTGTTCGATCTGCACCCGGCGCTGCTCGCCGGCTCGGTATTGGTATTCTGGGCCGAGTGCCTGGGCCTGTCACCGATGCTGCTGCTGGCGATCGCCGTCGGCGCCGGTGCGGCGGCGGGCGCGGCGGGCTACTGAGCGGCGGATGAGGCGTGACATGATGAAGCGAGGTTCCTAGAAAGGGTCGAATCACGACCACGAATCACGATTCACGCCGTTCCATGAAATCTTCGATTGAGGAGCTGACGCAACTCGCGTCGCGGGCGTTGAAGCGCACGGGTGCGTCGAAGGCGACGGCACAGGCCACGGCGAAGGCGCTGGTCGCTGCCGAGATGGAAGGTCTCTCCGGGCACGGACTCTCGCGTGTTGCGCTCTATGCACAGCACCTGAAGCAGGGCCGCGTTGACGGAAAAGCAAAGCCGAAAATCGTCAAGAAGAAGGGTGCCACCTGTCTCGTGGATGCGGCGGGCGGTTTGGCGTTCCCGGCCTGCGCCCTTGCGGTCAAGGAAGTGGTGAAGCGCGCGCGGCGCTACGGCGTCGCATTCGCTGGCGTCACCAACAGCCATCACTTCGGCGCAGCGGCCTATCACCTTGCGCCCGTCGCGCGGGCCGGTCTCATCGGGCTCGCCTTTACCAATTCGCCGTCCGCGATCAACGCCTGGGGCGGCAAGAAGGCGTTCTTCGGCACGAATCCCATCGCCGCGGTCTTCCCGCGCAAGGGCGCCGATCCCATCGTGGTGGACCTTTCTCTCACGGAGGTCGTGCGCGGGAAGATCATGCTCTACGCGAAGGAGGGGAAGCCCATTCCTCTCGGCTGGGCGGTGGACAAGGACGGCAATCCCACCACAGACGCCAAAGCCGCGCTGACCGGGAGTCTCTCCGCGATCGGCGGCGTGAAGGGAACAGCGCTCGCCTTGATGGTCGAAGTGCTCTGCGTCGCGCTGACCGGCGCCGCGTTCAGCTTCGAGAACGACTCCCGGCGCGAACACGTATTTCGCGCGGCTCGAAGTGCTGGTATCGAGAATGCTCGCCGAGGAGGGCGTTCGGCTGCCGGGCGCGCGTCGCCAACAAGCCGCGGCGACGGCGCGTGACGACGGCATCGAAATTCCGGATGCGCTGGCGGCCGAGCTCCGTGAAATTGCCGGAAAAGCGTGATAATGACGATGCGCTTTGACGAAGCTGCGAGCGAACAGCGTTCGAGGGACGCTTCGCATTTGCTATTCAACGCCTGCTGCTACGGGGAAGCATAGACCGCCCCGGAATTGAAGGCCGTGTTGTCGGCCTGGTTCCCGCCGATGCCGGTTGCGGCGCTGTCCTCGCCGGAGCCTGCTGCGTCCACGTTGCGCCGCTGCGGGTGTACACATAAGCTGCCCCGGCATCGGGAGCCGTGTTGTCGGCCTGGTTCCCGCCGATGCCGGTTGCGGCGCTGTCCTCGCCGGACGCTCCTACCGCGAGGGTATTGCCGTCACCGCTCAAGGCGACCGAAATGCCGAACTGGTCATTCGCTCCAGTGTTCGATGCTTTTACGTAGGCCTGCTGCGTCCAGACCGCACCGCTGCGGGTGAGCACGTAGACCGACCCGGAAGCGCCAGCCAAGTTGTCAGTCTCGTCCCCGCCGATGCCGGTTGCGGCGCTGTCCTCGCCAGTCGCTCCCACCGCAAGGGTGTTGCCGTCGCCGCTCAATGCGACCGAAATGCCGAACTGGTCATCCGCTCCAGTGTTCGATGCTTTTAAGTAGGCCTGCTGCGCCCAGGTTGCGCCGCTGCGGGTAAACACATAGACCGCCCCGGCACTGAAGGCCGTGTTGTCGGCCTGGTTCCCGCCGATGCCGGTTGCGGCGCTGTCCTCGCCTGACGCTCCTATCGCGAGGGTATTGTCGTCGGCGCTCAAGGCGACCGAGATGCCGAATATGTCGCCCGCCCCGGTGTTTGAGGCCTTGATGTAGGCTAGTTGCTGGCTGACGTCGGGGTTCCCACCGTCTCCGCTACCACAGGCGGTAAGCGCCCACGATAGGGCGAGACAGAAAATCCACCCGGGAAACCTGGCGCAGCGGTTCGCGTTTGCTCTCGTGTCCGCCAGCGCTTCAACGATTTCGCTCGACTTTGGCAAGCGTATCCACTCCGGTGCAGTCTTCCTCGCGGACGCGAGCAAACTCATCAATCCAGCGATCGGTGAGCCGCTCGGCGAGATTCCACGCGATATCGATCCCGCCGGCAGGTTCGACATTGGCCGCAACCACCAATTTAATTCGACGCCCCGGGCTGTTAACATGGCGCCTCAGGAATGCAATTGGCCCCCGGGAACGCTGAAATGTACGATCTCAATCTTACACCTGAACAGTTGGAATTCCGCGAGACGGTGCGCGACTTCGTCGAAAACGAGATCAAGCCCGCCGCCCTCAATCCGAAGCGGCTGGAACCGTTCGAGAAGCCGCTGCTTGTGAATCTTCTCGACAAGGCCGCGCAGATGGGATTGCGCACTCTCGCGCTGTCCGAGGACGCGGGCGGCGCCGGCGCCGACGGTCTCACCGCCTGCATCGTCCTGGAAGAGCTGGGTGCGGGCGACGTGGATGTCGCGGCCGTGCTCGCGCACACCTCGGCGCTCGGCCGCATCCTGTTCGACCGCATGATGACACCCGGACAGCGCAAGCGTTTCCTGCCGGACTTCGTCAAGGATGACCGCTACCACCTCGCGTACGCGGGGCACGATCCCGGTGCCGGTCGCGGCTGGAGCTATCACCGCCCGCTGGCCGACGACGGTGCCGTTCCCGCCGCAGTGAAGCAGGGCAATGACTGGGTGATTAACGGCACGCTGGCTTTCGTCGCGAACGCCACTATCGCGAAACTGTTCGCGGTCGAGGTGCGAACCGATTCGAAAAAGACCGGCGCGGACGGCCTCGCCACGCTGCTCGTGCCGCGCGATGCGCCGGGCCTCACGGTGCGCGAGCCCTTGAGGGCGGTGGGCGAATCCATCCGCTGGCACCACGGGGCGGGCGCCGGCATGGCGTTCAAGGATTGCCGCGTGCCCGCGGACCACGTGCTCGGCGAAGGGGCAAAGAGCGCGGGCACGCTCGCCGCGGAGCTCGCGCGCAGCGTGCCGCAGCTCGCGGCGATCAATCTCGGGCTCGGCCGCGCGGCGTACGAAGCGGCGGTCGACTATGCCAAGCTGCGTCGGCAGGGCGGACGCAGCATCATCGAGCACCAGGCGATCGGAACCAAGCTCGCCGACTGCGCGATCCGGCTGGAGCTCGCCCGCAACGTGATCTGGAAGGCGGCCTGGACGCAGGATCATCCCGAGGCCGTCGCCGACCGCAGCGTGTCCGGGCTCCCGCTCGAAGTCGTCGCGCGGGTCTACACCGCGGAGGCGGTCAACGAAGTCGCCCTGCTCGCGGCGGAGTGCTTCGGCGCCATGGGCGTGATGCGTGACATGCCGCTGCAGAAGTACGTGCACGATTCGATGGTGTTCCGGCACGCCGAGGAGAGCGACGGCGCGGCGAAGCTCGCCGTCGCCGAAGCG
>JAHZNX010000088.1 GCA_020028375.1 Betaproteobacteria bacterium
CAGTCGACGGCGGCCTCCGACACAATATCGCAAGATCTCGAGCACCCGACGTCGGCCGCCCTGCGCGCCACCGGGGGTCGGATCCCCGAACAAGTTCGGGGCCCCTCCTCCACCCCTCGACGCGCGCCGTCTACGCTGTACGTGCTGGACGAGCCGACCGTCGGGCTGCACATGGCCGACGTCGAGAAGCTCCTGCGCGTGCTGCACCGGCTAGTGGACGCGGGCAACACCGTCGTCGTGATCGAGCACAATCTCGACGTCATCGCCGAGGCCGACTGGATCCTTGACCTGGGACCGGAGGGAGGCGAGGCCGGCGGCCGCATCGTCGCGCAGGGTGCGCCGGAAGACATCATCAAACCCTATCTCCCCTCCCTGTCGAGAATCAACCGGAAAACTCCCCTCCTGCCTGAGGAGGGGTGGTCACGAAGTGACCGGGGTGGTGGGAGCGATGGAGCGCGGCGGGCCGGGGTGGTGCGCTCCCACACCGCCCGTATCCTCGCGGGGTTCCTCGCGGAGCCGCGCCGGCGGGCCTGAGTGGACCGCCGGCCTGCCCGCGCAACCGTCAGTTCACGATCGGTGCCAGCGCCTTGCCGATGCGATTGGCCTGCTCCGGCGTGATCATGCTGCCGAGGATATCCATGAAGCGCGGGTCCTCGACACCCGAAACGATGTACTGCCAGCGGTAGGCCTTGAGCAGGCCGGCGTGCACTTGCGCCTGCTGCTCGCCCGCGAACGACCGCCCGCACACCTTCAGGAAATAGTCCGCGTCGGCGCCCGCCTGCACTTGCAGCAGGCCGTCCACAGCGCCCACGAGGGCGATCAGGTCGTCCACCGCCACGTCGCGTTCCGTGGCGGAGAGGTTGGCGTTCTCGCGCCGCCACTCGAGCTCGTCGAGGATCGCGTGCTGCGATTCCTCCTTCCAGTGAAACAGGAACACGTCCTTGAAGAGCTCGGACAGATTCCCGTCGGGCTCGATGCTCGAGCGGTAGTGCGCCTGGGTGAAGAGCTCGATGAAACATGTGAGGCCCAGCACCGCCCAGGTGGACTTGCCGAGCACCACCGACGCGACCTCGTTAGGCTGCGGCAGGAAGCCGTAGCCTTCGGGCATGTCCTCCGCGGCCAGGCGTTCGATGCGGCGGAACAGCTCCTGGTGCTTCAGCTCCTCGTCGGTGAAGCGCACGAGCGCCTCGAGCTTCACCTGGTCGCCGAGCCAGTGCTCGCGGCTCACCTCCAGGATTTTGGCGCCGATGTAGCGCTCGACCAGCCCGAACATGTTGGCGTAGGTGCGGCCCTGGATCTGGGAGAGCTGCCGCCGCTCGTCCGCGTTCAGGAAATCGAGCTCGTTGACCTTGGAGATGCCGTCCGGCAGGAACTTCCTCGAAAAATCGAACTTGCGACCGCGGATGACGTCGCGGTCGATGTCCCAGCGGATGCGCTTCGATACCTCGATGCACTTGGCGTAGCGCCCGGCATCGCCCTTCTGCTGCTGTTGCATGACTTGCATGGTGTGTCTCCTCTCAGGTGGTTGGTGGGTTGAGCGCAACCGGTCTTGGTCGGCCGCGCTATGGGGTGCTAGTATCGATTCCGCTTCGGCGCCCGCCGCGTGGCGCCGGGGCCGATCGCGTAAGCACTTGGCGCATGGCTAGTCAGATGAGCGGGGACAGGCGCCGCGGCGGCAGCGCGTAGAGTCCGACCCAGGCTTTCATCAGGGTTCTGTAGAACGCGGCGAGCGCGCCGCGCCAGCCGCGCTCCGGCTGCCGCACCGCCGGCATCTGTGCCGCACGGAAGTGCGCCATGTCGAGATCGTTCAGCTTCATCTGCCGTCGCCTCCGCTATAGGGATCGCGAACCAAGTGCTCGCGACATGGGGCGTATTGGACGACGGGCAGGCCGGGCAGCGCACGGGGCGCCTGTCCCGGGACAGGAGGAAAATAAGGGGGGACGCCGGGACCCGTGTCCCGGACGGTGCTCTAGCGGGCGTCCTTGCCGAGGCCGGCCTCGCGCGCACGCACGATCGCCTGGGCGCGCGTCTCGACCTGCAGCTTGTCGAGGATGGCGACGAGGTAGTTGCGGACGGTCTTTTCGGAGAGCGCGAGCCGCGCCGCGATCTGCGCGTTGTCGAGCCCCTGAGCGACATGCTCGAGGACCGCCTGCTCGCGCGCCGTGAGCGCTTCGAAAGTCGCGGCGCCGGCCTTGACCCGCGGGATGAACTCGTCGATCGCGTCCAGAAAGCCGTGGAGGGCCGGCTCGTTCTCGAGCAGCAGGTGATTCTCGGATTCGAGCGGCACGAAGCGCGCGCCGGCAATGAGGCCGGCCAGAACCCGTCCTTCCTCGAACGGCACCCGGAGGTCGCGCGTCGTATGCATGACGAGCGTCGGGCAGCGCACGCGCGGGGCCTCCTCACGCACGTCGATCGCGCCGAACGCGCGATAGATGCGCAGAGCCGTTTCGGCGGGCGCGCTCAAGCGCATCAGCTCGTTGAAGGCCCGGACCTGCTCGATGCTCGCGCCGGGAATGAACTGCATCGTGAACACCTGCCGCAGCGAGGTGTCCCACCCGCTCCAGCCGAGCTCGATCAGCTTGCCCAGCGTGTCGAATTTTTCGCGCTCGCGCACCGTGAGATTCCGATTGGCCGAGCCCTGCGCGTATCCGCCGTACAGGACCAGATGGCTCACCCGCTCGGGATGGCGCGCGGCGTAGGCGATCGCAATTGCCGCGCCCTGCGATACGCCGAGGACGGCGAAACGCTCGAGATGGGCCGCGTCGGCGACCGCCTCGACGTCGCGCACCCAGGCTTCGAAGGAGATCTCGGTCACGGTGCGGTCGGAGAGCCCGCAGCCGCGTTGGTCGAACCGTACCAGCGTGAAGCGCCGTCCGAGCGCCTCGAGCAGGTGGCCCCAAACGGCGGCGTCGTGCTCGAGATGGGTGATCCAGTGCGGCGCCCTGAGCAACGGCGGCCCGGTGCCGCTCACGGCATACGCGAGTCGCACCCCGTCGCTGCTCGTGCAGAAGCGGATCTGCTGCTGCATCGGGCGATTATACCGACAGGTTTTTCCGGGGGGGCGCGCAACGTGCCGTGCTGTAAGCTGATGCAGCCCCGGCTCATGGTTGACCGCGGGTGATTCCGTGGCTGAGACCCCGATCCCGATCGTTCCAGCGGCGCCCGCCTTCGACGCCGCCGGCACGCCGTTCTCGCCGGCATACGGGGACGTCTATCACAGCGCGGACTCCGGGCCGGGCCAGGCAAAACATGTCTTTCTCGGCGGCAACGACCTGCCCTCACGCTGGGCGCGCGCGCGCGTCTTCACCATTCTCGAGACCGGATTCGGACTCGGCCTGAATTTCCTCGCGACGTGGCAGGCGTGGCGTGCCGACCCCGCGCGACCGGAACGGCTCCATTTCGTTTCGGTCGAGAAGCACCCGTTCGCGCGCGAGGGACTGGCTGCCCTGCACGCGCGCTACCCCGAATTCGCGCCGCTCGCCGCGCAATTGCAGGCCGCCTGGCCGCTGCCCCTGCCCGGTCTGCACCGGATGCACTTCGAAGCCGGGCGCGTGACGCTCACCCTCGCATTCGCGGATGTCGCGGACGTCCTGCCGAAGCTGAGGCTCGCCGCCGACGCGATCTACCTCGACGGCTTCGCGCCCGACCGCAATCCCGGAATGTGGACCCCGGCTGTCATGAAGGCGCTGGCGCGACTCGCCTGCCCCGGCGCGACCACCGCCACCTACACCACGGCGCGCGCGGTACGCGACGCGCTCGCCGCAGCCGGGTTCGTGCCCGAACTGCGTCCCGGCTTCGGCCGCAAGCGGCACATGCTCGCCGCGCGCTTTTCCCCTCTCCGACCACCGCGCCATGCATCGCCTCCGGCCCCGCGATGGAGCGAGCGGCGCGCCATCGTCGTGGGGGCGGGACTCGCGGGCGCCGCGGTCTGCGAGCGCCTCGCCGCGCACGGCTGGGCGATCGAGCTGGTCGAGCGCCACGCCGCGCCGGCGGCGGAGGCATCGGGCATGCCGGCCGGCAGCTTCCATCCGCCGGTCTCGCGCGACGACAGCATCCTCTCCCGGCTGACCCGCTCCGGATTTCTCTACGCAATCGACTGCTGGCGCGCGCTCGAGA
This sequence comes from Betaproteobacteria bacterium, assembly GCA_020028375.1. GTDB lineage: Bacteria > Pseudomonadota > Gammaproteobacteria > Burkholderiales > SG8-41 > SG8-41. The sequence goes on from JAHZNX010000088.1 coordinate 4,117, forward strand.
CGGGCGGCCGGCGCTTCGCATGGGCGCAGTGCGGCGTGATGCAGATCGCAAGAGATGCGCGCGAAGAAAAGCGGATGGCGGATTCGGTCCGCGCGCTGGGAAATCCGGCCGGTTACGTGGATTACCTGCCGCCCGCTGAAGCCGGTCGCCGCAGGGGGCTCGCTGCGCGCACGGGAGGACTGTGGTTTCCCGCGGGCGGCTGGGTTCGACCTGTGGAGCTCATTGCGGCGCTGCTCGACGATGCGCGGCCGGGCCTGACATTTCACCCCGGCCGCACGGTGAATGCGCTGGAATGTGACGGGAATCGCTGGCGCGCGCTCGCAGCGGATGGCACGCCGATCGCCGCGGCTTCCGTCGTCGTGCTTGCCAACTCGCACGACGCGACCCGCCTCGTCCCGCACGGCGTGGAACTCAAATGCGTGCGCGGGCAGCTCACCTGCCTGCCGCCGGGCAGCATCAATCCGCCCGGCATGGTCCTCGCCGGCGCGGGACTTCTGATGCCGGCCGCCGACGGCGCGGCGGTCGTGGGCTCGACCTACGATTTCGAGGATGAAGACCCCGAGCCGCGCGTCTCCGGGCATGCGGGCAACCTGGAGCGGCTCGAATTATTGCTGCCGGGAAGCGCTGCCAGGCTTGACCCCGCGCGGCTTGCCGGCACGGTGGGTTTTCGCTGCGTGACGCCGGACCGTTTGCCGCTGATCGGCAGTCTGCCGGATGCCGGAGCGGCGCGTGCGAACCCCGCCGCTCGATCCGGCAAGTGGACGCAGGGGCTGCCGCGCCTGAATGGGCTCTACGGCGCGTTCGGTTACGCCTCGCGCGGTCTGACGTGGGCGGCGCTCGGCGGGGAGTTGATTGCGAGCATGCTGGAGGGGGAGCCCCTGCCGCTCGAGGGCGATCTCGCCGACGCGGTCGATCCCGCGCGCTTTTTGCTGCGGCGCGCGCGGCGCGGCGGTTCCTGATCGGCAGCGGCGCCGAGCCACGCGGCGGACGATCGTTTAATATTTATCTTCCGGTCGAACGACACGATGGCTGAATTGCACCGCCACCCCTTCCTTTGCTACGCCGCGCTGTTCTGCGCGCTCATCCAGGGCTGCGTCACCCCACTACCCCCGCGGGATCCCGTGGTGTCGGCCGTGCCCGACGGCGACTGGGAGCTCGTGAACTCGACCTTCATCGGCACCGGACGCATACCCGGCGTGCCGCGGGCGACGCTCGCGTTCAAGGACGGCAAAATGTCCGCATTCAGCGGCTGCAACCGCGCGAGCGCGGCGGCGCGCCTGGTGGACGACTGGCTCGAGGTCGACGCGATGGCGGCGACGCGCCGCGGCTGCCCCGAGCCGCTCGGCTCGTTCGAGATCCGCTTCTTCAAATTGCTGGGCGCGCGGCCGGTTTTCCTGGTCGACGGCGATACGTTGACGCTCGTCGCCGGCAGCCAGAACGCGCGGCTGCGCCGCGCGGGCGCCAATGACGGGCAGGGCGCACGCTGACGGCGCGGCCGGTACTGTGTATAATGCGCAGCAAGGTTTCTGTTTCGCGTCGTCCGGTTAGCGTCTCAGCCTGTTCGCGGTTCCTCCCTAAGGCCCCTCGAATTTTTCCAACGTAACGCATCTGCCTGAACCGGTTTGGAAGGCCAGTCCTTCCCGGGCCGATATTTCAGGAGATCGTCATTAGCAACTCATTTTCGAACCTCGGCCTTTCGGCCGAGCTGCTCCGCGCTGTCGCCGAGCAGGGTTACACCGAACCCACCCCCATCCAAGCTCAAGCCATCCCAGTCGTGCTTTCAGGGCGCGATCTGCTCGGCGCGGCGCAGACCGGCACCGGTAAGACTGCCGGTTTCGCGCTGCCGATACTGCAGAAGCTCGCTGCGAGCGCCGGCACGAGCACTTCGCCCGCGCGACATCCCGTACGTTCGCTGATCCTGGTGCCGACGCGCGAGCTCGCGGCGCAGGTGCAGGAAAGCGTCCGTGCCTACGGCAGGCACCTCAAGCTGCGCTCGACCGTGATCTTCGGCGGCGTTGGCTTCAACCCGCAGGCCACGGAGCTGCGCCGCGGCGTGGACATCGTCGTCGCGACGCCGGGGCGCCTGCTCGATCACGTCGAGCAACGCACGATCGACCTGCGCCAGGTCGAGATTCTGGTGCTGGATGAGGGCGACCGCATGCTCGACATGGGCTTCATACCCGCCATTCGCCGCATCCTCGCGTTGCTGCCGTCCCGGCGCCAGAACCTGCTGTTCTCGGCGACCTTTCCCGAGGAGATCCGCAAGCTCGCCAGCTCGTTCATGCGCGACCCGGTCACCGTCGAGGTGGCGCCGCGCAACCGGCCGGTCGAGCTCATTTCGCAGGTCGCGCACCCGGTGGACAAGGACCGGAAGCGCGAGCTGCTCGCGCACCTCGTGAAGACCGGCGACTGGCACCAGGTGCTGGTATTCACCCGCACCAAGCACGGCGCGAACCGGCTCGCCCAGCAACTCGAGCGCGACGGCGTCGAGGCCGACGCGATCCACGGCAACAAGAGCCAGCCGGCGCGTACGCGCGCGCTGAAGCGCTTCAAGGACAACGAGCTGCGGGTGCTGGTCGCGACCGACATCGCGTCGCGCGGGCTGGACATCGAGGAACTCCCGCACGTGGTGAACTACGACCTGCCGCACGTCGCGGAGGACTACGTGCATCGCATCGGCCGCACCGGCCGCGCGGGCTTATCGGGCGAGGCGGTGTCGCTGGTGTGCGGCGAGGATCGCCCGCTGCTCGCCGCGATCGAGCGCCTGATCAACCGGCGCATCGAGCAGCGGACGATTCCCGGATTCGAGCCCGGTTCGTCGTACCACGCAGCGGCGCCCCGGCACGAGCCGCAGAGGCACCAGCGTCATGAGCGCGGGAGGCAGCCCGCCGGCCAACAGCATCACCGCAAGGGCGGCAACCACCCGCAGCAGAGCCGGCCGGAACACCGGCACGCCTCGCGCACTCCCGCGCAGGGCCAGTGGTCCGCCCATCAGTCGAGCGCGCAAGCCCGGCAGCCAGCGCCATCGCGGCCGCACTCTCAGCGCGGCGACGGTCAGCCCTCCCCGCAACGCGTCCAGACGCAGCCGTTTCCGGCGCTGTTCGGCACTTTCGGCCGCAAAGGCCGCTGAAGGAGCTGCGCGGTGTTCCTCTACGACTGCATAGTCCCACCGCCTTTGATCTGCATCAATCTGGCACTCGCCGATGCTTAATTTTGCCGCCGACTCGCGGTATCATTCCCTTCCCTGGTCCTGATTCGCCCGTCACGGGTCTCCGGCTTCCAGATTATGAAGCTCAACGACACCGGCCTCGCGCTTCCGCCGCAGCAGGTCACGCTCGACGTGTTGCTCGAGAAATACGCCAAGGGCGACGAAAGGAACATCGATGCCCTGCGCCGGCGGGTCGCGCGCGCGCTCGCCGCGGTCGAAAAAGTCCCTGCGCGCTGGGAGCCCGTGTTCTACGAGGCGCTCGAGAACGGCTTCATCCCCGGCGGGCGCGTCAACTCCGCGGCGGGCACGCAACTGCAGGCGACGCTCATCAACTGCTTCGTGCAGCCGGTGGGCGATTCCGTGTCGGAAACGGTGGACGGCAAGCCCGGCATCTACGTCGCGCTCCAGGAAGCGGCGGAGACGATGCGCCGTGGCGGCGGCGTGGGCTACGACTTCTCCGCGATCCGGCCCAAGGGCGCGCGGGTGCGCGGCACAGAGAGCACGGCGAGCGGGCCGGTGTCCTACATGCGCGTCTTCGACAAGAGCTGCGAGACGGTGGAATCCGCCGGCGCGCGCCGCGGCGCGCAGATGGGGATCCTCCGCTGCGACCACCCCGACCTCGAGGACTTCATCCACGCCAAGGACAAGGGGGAGCTCAAGAACTTCAACGTGAGCGTGGCGGTGACCAATGAATTCATGCACGCGGTCGCAAGCGATTCAGACTGGGCGCTCGTGCACAAGCAGCCGCCGGCGCCCGATTTCGAGGGCGAGCCCAGCCAGCGCCCCGACGGCCTGTGGGTCTACCGCCGGGTCAAGGCGCGCGAGCTGTGGCGGCAGATCATGGAATCCACCTACGATCACGCCGAGCCGGGCGTGTTCTTCGTCGACCGCGCGAGCGCGGACAACAATCTTTCGTACTGTGAGCGAATCGAATCGACGAACCCCTGCGGAGAGCAACCGCTTCCGTCCTACGGCTGCTGCTGCCTCGGCTCGGTCAACCTGACGCCGTTCGTGCGCGAGTCCTTCAGCGCGAGAGCACGCTTCGACTTCGAAGCGTTCGGAAAAGTGGTGCGCCCATCGGTGCG
>JAHZNX010000089.1 GCA_020028375.1 Betaproteobacteria bacterium
TCGGCGTCCCCCCGCTCACGCCGCCACGCCGTTCAGGGCGAAATCGAACAACTGGTAGCTGTTGAGAGGCTTCGCCTTCGCCTTCTGCCGGTAGGCGTCGCTCACCGGTTCGCTGATGACGAGGGGCACGCGCGCTTCGGAAACCCCGCCGTGCGTGCGCAGGCGATGCCCTTCGAGGCCCGACAGATCGTGCTCTGCCTGCGCGCCGCCCACGCACACGTGGGCCGTCGATATCACCGCGACATCGCCCTCGCGATCAAGCGGCAGATCGAACTTCTCGCACACGGTATGCCGGTCGTAGACCGACTCGATTCCGGAAACGGGCTCCACGAGCCGCATGATCGCTTCGGGTGTCGCCCTGCCGCCGCGGCAATAGACGCGCACGAAACCGCCAAGCGCGCCGTGGTGCGCGATGAAGGCGTCGGTGATCGGGCAGATCACCCTGGTGTCCCCTTTGCCGAATTCGGCGTCGAGGATGTCCTGCAGCCAGACGACGTTGGGCGTCCCGTCGGCCTTCGACTTGTCGTTCATGCCGTGATCGGCGGTGAGCGCCACGGTCGCGCCGAGATCCGCAAGACGCCCGAATCTGGCGTCGATCTCCTTGTAGAAGCGGATCGCCTCGGCCTCGTGCGGCGCGTACTTGTGCTGGACGTAGTCGGTCAACGACAGGTACAGGATGTCGGGCCGGTCGCGCTCGAGGATGCGAATGCCGGCTTCGAGCACGAACAGCGACAGATCCATCGAATACATATACGGCAGCGGCATGCCGACGAACTCCAGTGCGTTCTCGATGCCGTTCTCGGCCAGGGTGCACTTGTCCGCCTTCTCGGAGGAGAAACAGATGTTGCCGCGGGAGAGATCGAGCCCCTTGCCCAGCTGCCGGCGCAGTTTGTCCTTGGCTGTCACGGCGGCAATCCTGGCCCCCGCGCGCGCAAACTGGGCGAAGATCGTCTCCCCGCGCAGCAGCTCCGGCCCGGTCATCACCACCGCTTCCCCGGTCGCCGGATCGAGATAGAAGTTGCCCGAGATCCCGTGCAGCGATGCCGGGGCGCCGGTGACGATCGACATGTTATTGGTGCAGGTCACGCTCGGCACCGTGCCGTCCGCCACCGCGCTGAAGCCGCGCTCCATGAAGCGCGCGACGTTCGGGATGTAGCCGTGCCGGATGCCGTGCTCGAAGTACGCCGGATCGCCGCCATCGATGCACACCACCACGACCGGCTTCACCGGCCAGCGGTAGTCGTTGCCGTTCACCTTCACTGCCGGCCTGCTCTTGGATTTGGCCACTCGCATGCCTCCTTGATCGCTGCCGGTACCTGCGCTTGCAACACGATAGCATACCGGCTGGGGCTTCGGACGCGCCGGCATCCGCGCACTCGTTGGAGCTGATCGGATGCAAGGGACGCATTCTGTGGCATCATCGTCCTCACCGTCACGATCGAGTAACGCCGCTGCGATAACTTGGCGGATTTACGCCCATCCGGAGGTCCCATGAGCTACGCATCCATCGTACGGCCCGCGATACTCCTTTCGCTGGCGCACGCTGTCGCGGCGCCGGCGGCGGATTTCCCGACCAAACCGATCCGTATGCTGGTCGGCTTTCCGGCAGGCGGCAGCACCGATGTCCTCGCGCGGCAGATCGGCCAGCAATTGACACAGTCCATGAAGCAACAGATCGTAATCGACAACCGGCCCGGCGCGACCGGAAACGTCGCCTCCGAGATGACGGCGAAGGCCAACCCCGACGGCTACACCGTGATGATGGCGACGGTCGCGAGCCACGGCATCAACCCCAGCCTCTACCGCAAGATTCCCTACGATGCGATAAGGGATTTCTCCCCTGTCACCCTGGTCGCGTCCTACCCGCTGGTGCTTGCGGTGAATCCCGATGTGCCGGCGAAATCGGTGCGCGAACTGATCGACCTCGCCAAGGCGAAGCCCGGTGAGCTGCGCTTCGCCTCGTCGGGCAGCGGCTCGCCCGGCCACCTGAGCGGCGAGCTTTTCAAGCTGATGGCGAAAGTGGACGTGGCGCACGTCCCGTACAAGGGCGGCGCGCCGGCCAACATCGCCGTGCTGTCGGGAGAGTGTCAGTTCACGTTTGCAACGCTGCCGGCGATGATGCCGTTCATCAAGGCCGGCCGCCTCGTTGCCCCGGCCGTCACCACGGCGAAACGCTCGCCCGCCCTGCCCAACGTGCCGACGATCGCCGAGGCGGGCCTCGCCGGCTACGACGTGAGTTCCTGGGCCGGTGTCGTGGCGCCGGCGGGAACGCCCAAGCCGGTGATCAACAAGTTGCACACGGAAGTGGTTGCGGTGCTCAGGAACCCAACGATACGCGAACGGCTTGCCGCGGAAGGCGCCGAACCCGTCGGCAACAGCCCTGCCGAATTTTCCGCCTTCATCGCCGCCGAACTCACGAAGTGGGCCGGCGCGGTCAAGCAGGCCGGCGCCCAGGTCGACTGAAGCCGGGAAAAAAAGAGGGAACGCCGGCGCAGGGAGATTCATGAGCGAACTTGAGGAACTCGCACGCCTGGTGCGCGGCGCGTGCCGAGGCGTGGCGTTCACCGGCGCGGGCATCAGCACCGAGAGCGGCATTCCGGATTACCGCGGCCCGCAAGGCGTCTGGAACACCGAGACGCCGGTCTACTACCAGGACTTCATGGCGAGCCGCGAGGCGCGGGTGCGGGCATGGCAGCGCGGCGTGCGGATGTTCCACCGCTGCGGCGCCGCGAAGCCCAACGACGGGCATCTCATCATCACCGAGCTCCAGCGCCGCGGCCATATCGAGACCATCATCACGCAAAACATCGACGGGCTGCACCTCGATGCCGGCAACCAGAACGTGATCGAGCTGCACGGCACCAACCGCTACGCCGCGTGCCAGCACTGCGGCAAGGAATGGCCGACCCCCGTCATCGTCGAGCGTGTGGAAAAAGGCGATGAAGCTCCGGAATGCGACGCGTGCGGCGGCCCGATCAAGGCCCGCACCATCTCCTTCGGCCAGAGCATGCCGGAGAAGGAGATGCGCCTCGCGACCGAGGCAACCCGCAAAGCGGACCTCTACATCTCGATCGGATCGTCCCTCGTGGTGGAGCCGGCGGCGTCCTTCCCGGTGCTTGCCAAGCAGTCCGGCGCGAGCCTGATCATCGTGAACGCCCAGCCGACGCCGCTTGACGATATCGCCGATATCGTGATCCGCGAGCCGATCGGGGAGACGATGCGGAAGCTGCTGCGCCAGCTTCCTGGCTGAAATTAGAATCAAACCCCAAGGCCGCTAAGACAACGCCAAGGGTGGCATACAGGAGACAATTCCATTTGAGTGGCTTGGTGGCGCCGATCTTGCAGCGCAAAATGTCGCCTTATAAGACGGCCTTTCAGCAGTCCACTTCAAAGTTAGGGCTACTTGGCCTGCAGGCGTAGAATGGTCGTATGTCCAAGGCGGATCGCATCAAGGAAGCGCTCGGCTGGCTCAAGGTGGTTTTTGCAGCTTTGGTCGCGGTAGACATTTCGTTAATCGCCTGGCTTGCTCAGAACTTCCAGAGCGCTGAAAACATCCTAGTTGTGCTCGCCTTCATCGCAGTCGTCTGCACCACAGCTGCTATCGTGGGTGTAAATCACGCCGCTTATAAGCGCATTGCGGAGTTGGAGAATCTCTAATGCTTTGGATCGTAGTCGCAGCCGTTGTTGTCTTCATTGCCGGCATGTTGTTCGTTGCCTATGAAGCCAGCAACGCAGGGCACAAGTAGCCCAAACAGCACGCGCCACCAAGACACGCGCGCGGAAAAAGGTGTCAGACACCTTTTTCCCGACTCACTTCAGGTGAGGCATTCGGGCGTCTCACGCAGAACGCAACGCGCGAGGTAATTGAACGTTGCCGAAATGTACTGAGGGCTGCCCCGATAACCGCGCGCCTCGCGGGCAAGCTCCGGGTTGACCGCGCGGATCGCGCCGACGGCTCGCGCGCGCAGTTGCATCCTCGCTGCGCGCTCCAGGTAGAACGCAAGGACGACAGCGCGTTCGACGCTCTCGGTCGCGGTGAGCAGGCCGTGGTGGGCGAGCAGCACCGCCGGCTTATCACCCAAGGCCTCCGAGATTATTCGGCCTTCTTCGTCTCCAATCGGCACGCCGGGCCAATCCGCCAGATACGCGCAGTTCTCATACAGCACGCAGGTGTCCATGTGGGCGATGATGAGCTCTTCGGCGACCAGCGACAGCGCGGAGACATATGGCGCATGGGTATGCACGATCGCGTTCACTTCGGGCCGGGCACGGTAGATCCACAGATGAAAGCGGTTCGCCGGGTTCGGCATACCATCACCAGCGAGCACGTCGAGCGCGTCGTCAACGAGCAGCACGCTGGAAGAACGCGCCTCGTCGAGACCCAGCCCGAAGCTCAGCGTCCAGTAGGTGCCGGGCCGCTCGCCGCGCGCTGAGATCTGCCCCGCGAGCGCCGAGTCGTGGCCGTCGCGGTGGAGGATGCGGCACGCGAGGGCCACGCGCTCTTGCAGGCTCCAGTCCGCGGCCGCGAGGCAACGGTCCATATCCGCACGGAACTTCTCGTCATAGGTTTTCTTGGGCTGCGTAACGACGTTATCCATCTCACTATTCTTCCGGTTCAGTCAACCTTGATGTTCGCCTGCTGTGCGATCTTGCGATACTTGTCGATTTCCGCCTTCTGAAAGGCCGCGAGCTCTGATGGCGAATTGCCGATGGCCTCGGAGCCCTGCTCCGTCATGCGCGCCTTGTAGTCGGGCGACTGCACGATGCGCGTGATTTCCGTGCTCAGCAGGACGAGCACGTCCTTCGGCGTCGCGGCCGGAGCCCACACGGCGTTCCACTGGGTGACGTCGAATCCGGGCAGCGTGTCGGCGAGCGCCGGCACGTCCGGCAGCAGCGGCGCGCGCCTTTGTGTCGTCACCGCCAGCGCGCGCAACTTGCCGCTCTTCACATGCTGCATCGCCGGCAGCAGCGTGGCAAATCCGCTTGGCAGATGCCCGCCGATCATGTCGATCAGCGCCGGCGCCTGCCCCTTGTGCGGCACGTGCACGATGTCTATCTTCGCCAGCATTTTCAGCCATTCGCCGGCAAAGTGATGGACGGAACCGGCGCCGGCCGACCCGAACGTCATCGATCCGGGCTTCGCTCTTGCGATCGCGATGTATTCCTTCACCGATTTGATCGGCACCGACGGATGTACGACTAACGCCATCGGGGTCACCGTCGCCAGCGTGATCGGCGCAAAATCCCTGACCGGGTCGTACGGCATCCTCGGGTAGATCGCGACATTGAGCGCGGCTTCGGCCGAGGAGCCGACTATGAGCGTGTAGCCGTCGGGCGGCGCCTTGGCGACGATGTCCGCGCCTATCATGCCGCTCGCCCCGCCGCGGTTGTCAATGACGACCGACTGGCCCCAGCGTTCGCTGAGCTTCTGCGCGATCGGCCGAGCGGTGATGTCGGCGCCTCCGCCCGGCGGGAACGGCACGACGATGCGAATCACTTTCACGGGGTAGTCTTCCGCGCCGGCTACCGGGGAGAGCGTGAGCGCGAAACACGCCGCGAGCGGCGCGAAAGCGAAACTGCGGCTAATCATGATGGCCTCCTGGTCGGTTGATCGTTCGGATCGGTGTCGACCGAACAGCGATCATCCTAGAGGCATAGCGAACGCGTGAAAACTGATCATTGGGCATGGCGGGCATCGCGGTTCGCGATGTCCGCTCGCGAGCCCGATAGATGCTCGATAAGTTGCGCGAGGCCTGGCGTGGCGCTCGCGGCCTCCTTGAATACAAGATGCAGTTCCATGGCGGCCCAACTGTCGGCGAGCGGAACGGCGCGCAATCCGAATAAGTCGGCGTAAGGAATGATATTCGGCGCAGGGATCACCGCGATGCCGTGACCGGCCTGCACCATCCTGCGCATCGACTCGTAGGTGGTTACTTCCATCGCCAGCCGCGGCTTGCGGGCGAGCCGTGCGCCTGCCTCGACGGCCCAACTGTGAATCGCGGTTCCCTCCATCAGGGTGATGAGATCGAATTCGAGAATTTCCGCGAAACGGATATCGTTGCGCGCGGCAAGCGGGTGCGCGGAGGGCACGACCAGCATTAGCGGCACCCGCCGGTACGGGCGCACCTGCAACCGATCCGTCGGCTGGAAGTATCCGACCACGCCAAGATCCGCGCTGCCATCCGCGACAGCGTCTATGGTCGGCAGACTCGGTCTTTCCTCGAGCCGGATCTTGATCTGCGGGTGGTGCGATTGGAAAGCATTGATATCGTCCAACACGTAGCCTACCGTCGCTGTCTGGTTGGCCCAGACCCGCAGCGTTATCCGGTCCTCGCTCGCGATAGCGTTCAACTCACGGGGGATGCCATCGAGTTTGCGGATGACGTCGCGCACATGACGCGCGAGTGCCTCACCGGCAGGCGTCGCAATAACGCCGGCGTGCTGCCGTGTAATCAGCGATATACCCAGTTGAAATTCCAGATCGCTGAGCCGCTTGCTCACGGCCGACGGCACGATATGCTCCTGCTCGGCAGCCTTCGCGATGCTGCCGTGCTCGATGACCGCCACGAACAGGCGCAGAGTCGTCAGGTCGAAGCGCATGGGCAATAGGGAACGGCGATGGGGTCAGAGTCGGTCAGGATAAATCTCAGCCACAGGGAAACTTACTCCGAGCGGGACTGGCCCACAACAAGCTGTTAAAGGAAGTGACGAATAATGGTGACGATTAAGAGTGACGAAAACCAACAAGAATTAGAACCCCGTCACCTGTATCTCGTCACCTGTATCTCGTCACTTCTTGCCAGGCCTGAAACGCGTTTCAGGTTTCAGGCCTTTGCGCTTCTGCTTTTCGCTGATGCGGCCGGTTTCGAGGTAGCGGCCCGAAGCTGCGCGCTTCGCCGCTTCCTCCCACTGCGGCGGCCAGTCGGCTCCCGCCGGCGAGCTGAACCACGGCGACTGCGGGCGAAGCCCGGGCAACCCGAGCTCCTCCCAGACCTTGCGTGCCCGCTCCATGTATTCCTGTCGCGGCAGCGCGAGGGGAGGCAGATCCTCCTTCATGGTGGCATCCATCAGGAGAGTCGCGTCCTCGCGATCGGCCTCGTGTTCCCGCTCCGGCCCGTGCCCGGGGCTTCGATAGTTGAGCACCTGGAGATCGGTTGAGGGGTCCATGCGGAAGGCAATCGCCCACATGAGCGCATCGGAGTTGTCGGGATCGATGTCCTCGTTGACCGCGATGCAGATCTTGCCGCAATCGGCCTTGAAGCTGGACGCCCCCGTCAACGCGCGCCAGATCTCGGTGCGCGGCGTGCCCTTCTCCACCGTCACGATGGCGATGCGGCGCAGCGCCGTCATGCGCTCGTGCAGCGTCACGCGTTTGACGCCGCGGATACCCAGGGTGGTGCGCAGGTGCGAGAGAAACATCGGTTCGTACGAGACGCGCTTGATCGCGCTCGACTCGCTCGGCGTCACCTGGCTCAAATAGGAGGCGACGATGGCATCCTTGCGGTGGGTGATGGCGGTCACCCGCATCGGCATGTTGAATTCCTCGGGCGCGATATGCCCGTGCGATTCGCCGAATGGGCCCTCGGGCTCCAGGTACTCGGTGTCGATCAGCCCCTCGATCACGATCTCGGCCTCAGCCGGCACCAGCAGGTCCACCGTCTTCGCGCGCACGACGTTGATCGGCCGGCCGGCGACGGCGCCCGCGACACCGATCTCGTCGAGGTCGAGCGGCAGTTTCATCGGCGCGACGAACGCGACGCAGGGCGGCGCGCCGAGCACGATCGCGCACGGCATCGTCTTGCTGCCGCGTTTCTGGTGCTTGAGGTAGTGCTGGTAGCCGCCGGCGCCGCCCACGCGGGTCGACATGCGGATCACGCAGCGATCGGGCGCCTTGAGGCCGGCACGATAGGTGCCGTGGTTCTGGGTGCCGGTCTCCGGATCCTTGGTGATGACGTTGGTTGCCGTCAATGTTGGCGCGCTGTCGAAGCCCGGCGTCGAGACCGGGATCGGCAAGCTGTCGAGCCCGTTGCCCTCGCCTTTCAACGCGGCACCCTGGATCACGACTTCCTGGCACGGCGCTTTCGTTACGATGCGCGGCGCGACGGGGTTGGCGATGGCATGGTCCCACTTGGGCTGGACCTCCTCGGGCTTCGCGCGCATGCCGATGCAGTAGATCGCGCGATTACCGGCGTAGGCGCCAACCACCACGGGGAAACGGTACTTGCGCCCGCGCCCGTCGACGACATTCGTGAAGAGAAACGCCTTGCGCTCGTGCTCCTCGACTCCGCCCACGTACTGCCAGCGCACCAGGGGGTGCAGCACCGCGTCCTTGTCGATGGGCCGGTCGATGGTGAGCAGGCCCTGATTTCCGAGCAGCTCGCGGATATCGGCTTGCTGAAGCAGCGCGTTGACCTCGGTGTTGACCCTGGCGACCGCGTGCGCGGGCGCGCCCGCCGGCCCGAACAGGCCGTACCACGTATAGACCTCGAGATTCGCCAGGCCCAGTTCCTTCATCGTCGGGACTTCCGGAAATGCCGGCGAGCGCTCCGCCATCATCACCGCGAGCATTTTCAGTCTGCCGTTGCGCACGTAGGGGGCCGCGGATTGCAACGCCGAGATCATCGCCTGGACGTGGCCGCCAATGAGATCGGTCATCGCGCCGGCCAGGCTCTTGTATGGCACGTGCACGATGTTGATGCCGGCTTCGAGCTTAAGCAGCTCCATCGTGAGGTGCTGCGGCCCGCCGTTGCCGGGGGAAGAATACAGGAGCTCGCCGGGATGGCGTTTCGCGAACTGAATAAAATCGCGAGCGGATTTGACCGGCAACTGGGGATGAACGAACAGCGCCACGCCGCTTGTGGCAATGATCACGACCGGCCTGAAGCTCTTGACCGGATCGAACGGCAGCTTCCTGTACAGCGTCGGCGTCATGCCGAATGCGGTCGCCGTGAGCAGCATCGTATGCCCGTCCGGAACTGCCTTCGATACGAAATCCGCGCCGATGTTGCCGGTCGCGCCCGGCCGGTTGTCGGTAATGACGGCTACTTTCCAGCGCTCGGCGAGCCTGGGTCCCAGGGTACGCGAAAGGATGTCGGCTCCGGTGCCCGGCGTGAACGGCACGACGATCTGCACGGTGCGGGTTGGCCACGCCTGGCCTGAGTCCTGCGCGGCCGCGTACCCGCCGCAAGCTGCGGCGAGTGCCACGAAAGCCTGCGCAAGGTGCCCTAGGCTCCAGGAATTGGCCCGGCGGTTCGTCATCTGCGGTTTCCTCGGACGATGATTGTTTCTTGAGGCGGCCCTATTATAGGGTCACCGCGAATCCCGAAGCGATGATGGCCTGATTGACACCGGGCGTTGGTCTTGCGACGCTTGCGATCGGGCAAATCACCAACGGCGTGGCCGAAATACATCAGTGGTCGAGACCCAGGTACTCATTGCAGGAGCGGGGCCGGTCGGTCTGACGCTCGCCCTCGACCTGGGCCAGCGGGGCGTGCGGTGCATGCTGATCGAGCGCAACAAAACATCGATTCAGCTTCCGAAGATGGAGCGCTGCAACGCGCGGACGATGGAGATCTACCGCCGGCTGGGGATCGCCGAGAAAATCCGCGATGCGGGCCTGCCGCGCAGTGCGCCAATGGACGTCTTCCTGGCGCTGTCGATGTCCGGGCCGCCACTCGTCCGGTTGCCGTACCCGTCGGTGGCCGAAGCCAAGGCCGAGATTGCCGCGCACAACGACGGACGCCCGCTCGAGCCGTATCAGCTGATCTCGCAGTACACGCTCGAGCCGCTGCTGAGATCGATCGTGGAAGCGCAGCCTTGCGTGACGGTGCGCTTCGGTTGCGAGCTGTCGTCATTCACACAGGATGCCGGCTCGGTGACAGCGCGCGTCAGCACGGGAACGGGGCCGGACGAGACGATTCGAGCAGCGTATCTCGTCGGATGCGATGGAGGCTCCAGCACCGTCCGCAAGCAGCTCGGCATCCGGCTGCAGGGCGAAGGCAACATCCGGAATCTGAGACAGGCGCTTTTTCATTGCCCGGAGCTCTACGGGCGCATTCCGATGGGCAAGGGCCGGCATTACCACATTGCCGAGGGGCCGCTGTTTCCGTTCATCATCCTGCAGGACAGCACGCGGCACTGGACCCTGCACGCGGCGGCATCCAGCGACGGCGAAATGGCGGAGATCTTCAAGAGATCGCTCGGCATGCCCATCGAGTTCGAGATGCTGTCCGTCAACGAATGGACGCAGCACCTGCTCTGCGCGGAGCGTTACGGCGAAGGCCGCGTATTCATCGCCGGAGACGCGGCGCACCTGGTCATCCCGACCGGCGGACTGGGCATGAATACCGGCGTCGGCGACGCGATCGACCTCTCGTGGAAGCTGGCGGCGACGCTGGCGGGATGGGGTGGCCCGCAGCTCCTCGCGTCCTACGACCGGGAGCGCCGCCCCATCGGGCTGCGTAACGTGAAGGCTTCCGGCGCCGCGATGAGCGGGCGGCTCAGCTGGCGCGCGGCGTATCACCCCGACATCCGCAAGAACACGCCCGCAGGCGCAGCCATCCGTGCAGAAATGGCGAGCCGCTTCGACGTCGAGCAACGCAAGGTGACCGAGATACTGGGAATCGAAGCGGGTTATCGATACGTCGGCTCGCCCGTGATCTGGCCCGAGGCCGGAGACGGCCCCGATCCGGACGATCCTCGCTACTTCCCGACCACCTGGCCGGGCGCGAGGCTACCACACGTGTGGCTTGGCGACAGCACGGCACTGCAGGATCGTCTGGGCCCGGGCTATACGCTGCTGCGCCTGGGCGGATCGCAAGCGGATGTCTCGGGCCTGGAGCGGGCATGGCGGGCAACAGGCGCGCCGCTGGAGGTGCTCGAGATCCGGGACGAGCAGGCGCGCGAAATCGCAGGCTTTGACCTGCTGCTCGTGAGACCCGACCTGCACGTCGCCTGGCGCGGGAACCGGCTTTCGGACGAGGCTGGAACAATCGCTGCCGTGGCTACCGGCCGGTTGTCGACCGATATAATTCACTCCTCGCGGCGAGCTATATCCTCTGAACCGCCTTAACCGATGATTTTCCGATTATCGCTGTTGATCGCCGTGGTCGGACTGGCGGGCTGCGCCAGTAACGAGGCGCCGGACCCGCCGCAGCAGCCCAAGGCAAACGCCGCGTGGCGCAAGAGCCTCGGCGACGCGACCTTCATCACGCTGGCGGCGGGTGAAACGCGGGAGTTCAAGATCACCCCCGACCTGCAGACTTTTGGATTCCCGGAAGGAATCAGCTACTTCGTCGGACTTGCGCTCCCCCGATCCGACGCACCACGGACGCTCACGCTGCGCACACTGCCCCTCAACCCTATCCGGGTCCGGGCGTCGCATGTCTTCGTGCCGAGAGTGGCGGTCGTGGCCCCCGATGGCAGCGTAAGCCGGTATGTCGGGCTCGAGTTCGAGCCGAACACCCAGTGGATCGTCCCGCGACTCATTGCCCGCAATACCGGCTGGCAGGGCAGCTTCACGCTCGCGCCCGGCGAGTCACGCCTTGCCGTGTATACGGCCACCCTCCTCCAGCAGACGCTGCGCCTGCCGCTGCCAGAAGAGCCGGGCGGCTTTTGGTATGTCCCCTCCGGGCCGACCGGCGTCATCGAGGTCACTCTCGATGGCGGCTGAGAGCGCCGCCCTCATCAGGCCCGCTTCGACTTGAGCCGTGCAAGCGCCTTCGCCCGCCACAGCGGCCAGGCGCGGTTGTAGTCCTGCACCGGGACCGAGGCCTTGACCTCGGCTTCGTCCAGGCCGGTGATCCTCCCGCCGGGCCCCGCGATCAGCATTGCCTGCGCCTGCATCCTGGCGCTCATCTCCAGGTAGATGCTGCGGCCCACGGCGCGCGGCAGATTCTCTCCCACGATGACCGCGCCGTGCCCGCGCATCAGTGCCGCGGGCTTGCCCCCGAGCGTCTTCGCCAGGGCCTGCCCGAGGTAGGGCGTCTTCACGAGCAGATCGGTGCCTTTCTGGGCGTCGCGGATCTCGAAGTTCGGCAGCCCGTCCCCGATGAACGCCGCCATGTGAAAGATCGCGCGCATCTGCACCGTCGTAATGCTGAAGGGGACGACCGATTGCGAGTGGCTGTGAACCACGGCGGTCACTTCCGGCCGCGTCTTGTAGATCTCGCCATGGATGAAGCGCTCGCGCACCGATTCGCGTCCGCGCGCGTCCTGCGGATTGCTGTCGAGGTCGTACTGGATGATGTCGTCCTCGATGACGAGCTCCGGCGCCCGGTGGCCGGCGAGAAAATAGCGGTTCGGATCGCGCGGCGAGCGCACGCTCACGTGCCCGTAGGCGTCGATCACCTCGTGCTCCGCGAGTATCCGATAAGCTGCGACCAGGTCTTCAATAGGGCTCATTTCGTTGCTCGTCACTCGTCACTCTTGCTTGAGCGCCCGCCTCTTCCACGCCTTCCATGCGCGCCCGAGCCCATAGCCTTCGCGCGCCTCGATCAGCAGCGCCTCGTCCGGATGCAGGTAGTTGATCGGGCCGCCCTGCGCCATGATCATGGCCTGCGCCTGGAGTTGCGCGTTGAGCGCGAGAAAGATACTGCGCCCGACGACCCGCGGTATCGAGGGCGCGACCACCGTCGCGCCGTGCCCGCGCATCAGGACGGCCGGCCGGTCCGCGATGCTCTTCGCGAGCGCGCGCCCGAGCGCGGGGTCGCGGATCAGCATGTCCGTGATGCCCGCGGCATCGCGAATCTCGAACACGGGAATGCCGAGCGCGATGAATGCCGCGCGGTGGTACATCGGCTGCAGGGGAACGCGGATGACGCCGAAGGGAATGACGGGCGGCGCGTGCGTATGGACAATCGCCTTGACGTCCGGCCGCGCCCGGTAGATCTCGCCGTGGATGAAGCGCTCGGTGTAGAGATCTCGCTCCATCACCTCCACGGGAACGCTGTCGAGGTCGAATTCGAGGATGTCCGCGGCGGTTACCAGTTCCGGCGCGAGCGACCGCGACAGCAGGAAGCGGTTGGGATCGCGGTCGTGGCGCACGCTCACGTGCCCCCAGCCGTCGAGCACGCCTTCCTGCGCGAGGATGCGGTTCGCCGCAACCAGGTCCTCGATCAGCAGCGGGTCCGCCGGACCGGCCGATGAGGCGTGGCTCGTGGCGGGTGGCTGGTGGCTCGTGGCCATGGGTCCGCTCTTCCCTCGAATCCGGTTCGATTCCGTGCCGCTACTTCTTTCGCGCACTGGCCCGGGCTTTTCCGCCTGGCGCGGCGGCCAAGCTCAGCCTCAGCATCCTCAGCGCGTTCCCATAATAGACCTTGTTCCGGACCGGCTGCGCGAGCTTGAGCGAATCGATCGCCCGGATGCTCTCGCGGATGAAGACCGGCCCGCCCTCGGGATCGAACGGGCAGTCGGTGCCGAACAGCACGCGGTCGGCGCCGAAGAACTCCAGCCCGCAGCGGATCGCCGGCGCGGAGCCGTTGACCGCCGTGTCGCCGTAGAACATCCTGAAGTAATCGAGCGGCCGTTTTCCGAGCCGCTTCAGCAGGGCGCCGTAGTCCTCGTCCACCGTGCGCGCGCCCATCTGGTCCATGCCGAGCCCGATGCGCTCGTCGAAGTACGGCGCCATCGCCCCGAGGTGGTGCGTGATGACCTTGAGATCCGGCAGCTTCTGCAGCATCCCCGAGAACACCAGGCGCGCCATGCAGACGCTTGTTTCATAGGGCCAGCCGAAGAGCCACCAGATCTCGTACTTCGATTTGGTTTCGACCGGGTAGTCGGCGAACTTCGCGGTGCGCACCGGGTGCAGCCAGATCGGCAGGTCGTATTTCCTGACGCAACGCTCGAACACCGGGAAGAACTCCGGTTCGTCGAGCGGCCGGCCGTTGACGTTGGTGAAGAGCTGGACGCCCTTCGCGCCGAGCTTCGTGATCGCCCGGTCCATCTCCGCCAGCGCGGCCGGAACGTTGTTCATCGGCAGCGACGCGACGAACGCCGGGAATCGCTCTGGATGCATCGCGACGATATCCGCCATGCCGTCGTTGGCGAGCCGGGCGAGGGCCGGGGACTCCTCCGGGCCAGCCAGGAACTCGATCGCCGGTAACGAGAGGGTCAGGACCTGCTTGTAGCCCTTGAACTTCCCCATCATGCGGATGCGCGCGTCGAGATCCCAGAGCACCGGTATGTTGAGCCAGCGCTTGATGGACGCCGCCAGCGCAGGATTCGCCTCGGCGATGCGCTTCATGCGCTCGAAGAAGGACTGCGGAAAGATGTGCGGAAAGATGTCGAGCTTGAGGTCGTTCTTCATGGCTTGTTCACACCGCGCGAGAACGGGCTAAACATTAGACGATCCGATGACGCGCCGCAATCGATGGCACCGCAGCGCATCACCTGCCATCCTGACGCCGCTTGACCTGGGACAGCGACAGCAGGCCGCCGCACGCCATCAGCGCAGCGTTGATCCAGAATACCGGCGGCAGTCCCAGCGCCGTGCCCACGGCGCCGAACACGATCGGTCCCGTCACGCGCACGAAATTGTTGGCTGTCAGGCGCAGCCCCAGCGTCTGTCCCGAGCGTCCCTGCGCGGACAGGCTGAACATGAGGATCACGGTGAGGGGGACGCCGATGCCCATGCCGAGCCCGAAGAAGAAAGCGACTCCCCCCAAAACGATCGCGCTCCCGGTAAACGGCACCAGCGCAAAGCCGATCGCGCCCGTGAATAGCGCCCAGGCGAGGAGCGTCTCCGCGGCAAACCGCTTGACCAGCCGGGCGAGAAACAGCCGCACCACGAAGGACGCGACCGCCAGGGTCGCCAGGATGGCGCCGATCGCCGACGCCGACAGCCCGTTCGCGTGCCCGTAGATCGGCAGGTAGAACTGGAACAGGTCCTGCCCGAGCTGTACGATCCCGCTGGTGAGGAGCATGAGCCAGATCGTGCGGTCTCCCAGGGCGCTCCATGCGCCGGGTCCTTTCACAGACCTCGTATGGCCGTGCGGGAACACGCCGCCCCAGACCGCCAGCAGCGCGAGCGCGATCGCCGATGACCCCGCGATCACGAGGCACGCCACCGCGTGTCCCGCGTAGTCGATCGCGACGCCCGCGACGAGCGGGCCGAAGAAATTGGTGAGGGAGCCGGCCAGGCTGAAGTTGCTGAAATTCCGTGCATGGTCTTCCGGCCGGCTCATGGTGCCGATCAGGTTCTGCAGCGTGACGTGGTAGAACGCCAGCCCGAGTCCGTTCAGCGCCGCCGCCACGTAGAGCGCCGGCAGAAACCTGAAGAAGAATGGAAGCACGAGCGAGACCGCGCCGCAGGCGGCGGCGAACAGCAGCAGGCCGCGCGCGCCGCGGCGGTCGGCGAGTGCGCCGATCGGCCACGACAACAGCAGGGGAAACAGGTAGAGCAGCCCGCCGATCACGCCCACCGCGGAAGCCGGCGCGTCCAGGTCGAGCGCGTAGAGAGTGAGCAGGACGCGGGCGGCGTTGGCGCCCACGAAATTGAAGAAGGTCAGGGCCAGCGTCAGGCGGATCGCCACGTAACCTCGATCACTCGACGGCCGCCGTCACAGCCCCAGGATGCGCCCGATCTCGGAAATGTACTGTCCGGTTTTGAGTCCCCTCGCGATGGCGGCGTCGATCGCGTCCTCCAGCACCGCGCGCAAGCCGTGCAGGCTTTCGCTCACCCAGTGGTGCCGGCGGATCGGCGAGTTGAGCACGTTTTTCAGCGTTTCCACCTCGTCGCGCAGGCGCTGTACGTCCGGCGAGCCGCCCGGCAACTTCGCGAGATCCCGCTCCAGCGCCTCGACCAGCCGCGCAACTTCATCGAGATCGATGTCCCGGGTGCCGCCGCTCTTTCCCTCGCCATTCGTCAACATGCACCTCCGTCACCATCGCGACTTGCGCCGGCGGGCTGCCGCCCCGCGAAAGCGCCACATGCAAGAGATTACTATTGGTGAGCGCCGATCGCCAGCAGTGGCCGCGAGAAGAAACGCCGATACGGGTCAAGGCGAAAGCGGACGCATCGCGAATGCTATAATTCGCGCCAAGTTTCGCGCCCGTAGCTCAACTGGATAGAGTACTTGGCTACGAACCAAGGGGTAGGGGGTTCGAATCCCTCCGGGCGCGCCAG